>JANXSD010000063.1 GCA_025352785.1 Bacteroidota bacterium | reverse complement strand
TGCATAACCACCACCAATACTCACTAATAATTTCGGACTAGTTGTAAATGTTGCACCAACATTATAGGCAATTGCGTTACCCGCTAAATCCGACCATTTCTTTTCATCTGTAACAACAGTTGAGTTCGACCAGTTAGCTTGCTTTTGAAAATAATAATTTACATCCGCATATATTTTAACAGAAGAGCTTGCTGAATAAGCACCACCCCATGCTAACACTGCAGGTAAATCACGTCTGCTTTTTGCACCGTCAGTGGCTACACCAAAATCATCTGTTTTAGTGCTCGTAACAAATTCTAATTTCACTGATGTTTCATAACGTAAAGTCATGTCAAATTTAGGGGTAGCTTTGATCATGGTGCTTAATACTGCACCAAAACCAGAAGCCTTATCAGTACTGTTTAAATTCATTACTACATCGGGTAAACCAATTGGCGATTGCGTTAAAGTCATTCCTGCTTCTGTTTTATTGGTAGCATTAATATATCTTCCAGCAACAGCAAATGAAATACGATTATTGAGGGCATACGATGTTCCAATGGTAGAAGTTAAGTACAATGAACTTGCTTTTAAATGTTGATTTTCTACATTGCCATAAGCACCTTGCGCTTGCATTAAAACCTGCAATGCAATTAAATCAGTATTGATAGATCCGTTGGGATAGTTTGCTGTTGCACCACCACCGCTGATAAAGATTCCAGTGAATAATGCCCAATTATCTTTTTTGTAAGATGCGTAAAGGTTTGGAATAAATGCATCCGCACCTTCTTGCTGAAAACTTTTTTCACCAGCGCCCATCCCTAAATCATAGGTATGTGATGGTTTGCGAAACAATGATTGATTACCAATATTGATTGTAAATCCATTGTTTAATCGCACTAATCCTGCTGGATTATAGATAACGATATCACCCGCATCAGTAGCAGCATTTCTCGCTGGTGTACGCATCCACTCTGCGCTTGAATTAATTAAATTATCAAGTTGTGCATACGCTCCTTGTGATAAAAATAATACTGCAATTGCCGCAACTATTCTAAATCGTTTCATGTTGGTTTGTTTAATTTCCAACAGTGTACGAGATTCTATGTCAGAGGTTACATTTTACTTCTATAAGTGACTAAAAATTAATGCGCTTCCAGCCAATTTTTGCCCATTCCAATTTCAACTTCTACAGGAACAGAAAGCGATAATGCGGTTCTCATTTTTTCTTCAATCATCGTACGAACAATATCAATCTCATCTTTATGAACATCAAAAACCAATTCATCGTGCACTTGTAATAGCATTCGTGTACGTAACTTTTGTTCGTTTAAAGCATGATGGATATTAATCATCGCAATTTTAATCATATCCGCCGCCGAACCTTGGATCGGTGCGTTGATCGCATTTCTTTCTGCAAAACCACGAACGGTAGCATTGTTACTATTGATATCACGCAAATTTCTACGACGACCTAAAACCGTTTCTACATAACCCTTTTCTCGAGCATGTTCAATTGAACTATCCATAAAATCTTTTATCAATGGATACTTAATAAAATATTGTTCAATGATAGATGCTGCTTCTCTTCGTGGAATATTTAATCGTTCAGAAAGTCCGAAAGCAGAGATGCCATAGATAATTCCGAAGTTTACCATCTTAGCTTTTCTACGCATTTCAGATGTTACATTCTCCAACTCAACAGCAAAAACTTTTGATGCCGTTGCCGAGTGAATATCTTGACCATTATTAAAAGCTTCGAGCAAACCTGGATCTTTACATAACTCTGCCATGATGCGCAATTCAATCTGAGAATAATCTGCAGATAATAAAATGAAATCATCATTACGTGGAACAAATGCTTTCCGCACTTCTCTTCCACGCTCGGTACGTATTGGAATGTTTTGAAGGTTTGGATTATCTGAACTTAATCGTCCGGTAACAGCAACCACTTGATTGTAAGAAGTGTGAATTCTTCCAGTGCGAGGATTCACCATCAACGGTAATGCATCTACATAAGTACTTTTTAATTTTACCAATTCGCGATAATCTAAAATCTTATCGATGATCGGATGTTTGCCACTTAATTTTGCAAGTACATCTTCACTGGTTGCGTATTGTCCTGTTTTGGTTTTTTTCGGTTTCTCATCAATCTTCAATACTTCAAATAAAATATCTCCAACTTGTTTTGGTGATGAAACATTAAATTTTGTTCCAGCTAATTGTTGAATCTCACTTTCAATTCCTATAATATCAGTTTCTAAAATTTTACTGAAATCATTTAGTGCAGCAATATCTAATTTGATGCCTTCACGCTCCATCGCACCAAGTACAGGAATAAGTGGTCCTTCCACTTCAGTATATAATTTTTGTGTTAGCGTTTCTTTAAGGAGAGGTTCAAAAGTTTGTTTCAATTGCAAAGTAACATCCGCATCTTCTGCAGCATATTCTGTGATTACATCAAGTGCAACTGAGCGCATTGTTTGTTGATCTTTTCCTTTTTTTCCAATCAACGTTTCAATAGAAACTGGTGAATAATTCAGATACGTTTCTGCAAGCACATTCATGTTATGCCGCATCTCGGGCTGAATTAAATAATGTGCAACCATGGTATCAAATAAAACTCCTTTGATAGTGATATCATACCAATGTAAAACATTTAAATCATATTTAATATTTTGTCCAATTTTTATGATGGTTTCACTTTCATAAACAGGTTTAAATTCTTGAACAATATTTCGCGCTTCCTCGTAATTTTCAGGAATAGGAATGTACCATCCTTCATGCGGTTTGATAGAAAATGAAAGGCCCACTAATTCCACTTGGTTGGAATCTAATCCTGTTGTTTCTGTATCAAAACTTATTTCTTTTTGCTGAAGTAATAAATCCACTAAAACTTTTCGTTCATCAACATTCGAAATAGTTAAATAATTATGTTTTACATCGTGGATGTTTTTAAAAATTACAGCAATTTCTTCTTGTTCGTCATTTGAGGTGGATGGAGAAGTTATGATTGCTTGTCCAAACATATCCATTTGCCCTTGTGTATTGGCCTCTGAAACAGCATTTGGAATCTCTTCACCAAGAATGGTAATTGCTAATCTTCGAAATTCAAGTTCTTGTAAAATTTCTTTTAGCGCTTCACGATTTGGTTCTTTTAATCGTAAGTCTTCTTCAACAAAAGCTACAGGTACATCACGATGAATCGTTGCAAGTTCACGCGACATAATTGCAAGGTGTTTATTCTGTTCTACTTTTTCTTTTAATTTGCCTTTTAACTTATCGGTATTTGCTAATAGATTTTCAATACTTCCAAATTGTTGAACAAGTAACGTTGCCGTTTTTTCACCTACACCGGGAACGCCAGGAATATTATCCGAGGCATCGCCCATCAATCCAAGGATATCGATTACTTGAGATGGTCGTTCAATACCATAACGCGCACAAACATCTTTCACCCCTAATTTCTCTGCTCCATTTCCAGCCCGTGAAGGCTTGTAAATATGAACATGATCAGTAACCATTTGCATGTAATCTTTGTCGGGAGTCATCATGTAAGTTTCAAAACCCGCCTCTTCCGCTTTAATAGAAAATGTACCGATGATGTCATCCGCTTCAAAACCATCCAACTCAATAACTGGTATATTAAAGGCCGCAATTATTTGCTTTACATACGGGATTGCAATTGCAAGATCTTCTGGGATTTGTTCTCGATGCGCTTTGTAATCACTGTAAGCATCATGACGATGAGTAGGGGCAGCAGTATCAAAAACAACTGCAATATGGGTAGGTTGTTCTTTTTTTAATACTTCGAGAAGCGTATTGGTGAAACCAAACATTGCAGAGGTATTTAACCCTTTGGAATTCACGCGATGATTGGTGCTAAAAGCGAAATAAGCACGATAAACGAGCGCCATTGCATCGAGAAGGAATAATTTTTTTGCCGGTGTAGACATGTTTTATGGTTTGGCCGAAGAATCAGCGATAGATTAAAATTAGAAACCCCGAAATTATAGATACCATTGGTATTAATGCAATTTTGCTGTATTATCTTTGTTCACGCAGAATAAAAATGTGACCATTATGTACCTCGAAGAACTACGAGAATATTGCATCTCGAAAAAAGCTGTGGAAGAAGCTCTTCCCTTTGATGATAATGTTCTTGTCTTTAAGGTGATGGGAAAAATTTTCGCACTAACAAGCATTTCTTCTGGGGATCGTGTAAATCTGAAATGTGATCCTGCTTATGCAATGGAGCTACGAGAGCAATTCAGTGAGATCCAGCCTAGTTTCCACATGAACAAAAAGCATTGGAACACTGTTTTTTTAAATGGAAGTCTTGATAATAAGTTAATCCGTCAATTAGTTAATCATTCTTATGATTTGGTAGTGGCCTCTTTACCAAAAAAGGATCAAGCTTTACTTTCAACATTTTAATTCCATCAAAATGCTGGTTGAAGCATTTTTTATCTCCAATATTCATACGCATTACGGATATTTGCAGTAGAATTTTAAATGTATGATCAGGTATTCGCTTAACTAACATAATTACATAAGAATACTTTCAAATATCCACGTGCAAAATGATGAAAAAACTCGCCAGTTATTTCTTTCAAGGGCTACTCTTCGTAGTTCCAACGGTAGTAACTTTTTATATTGTTTACATGGCTGTAATATGGTTGGACAATCTGCTTCCAATAAAGGTTCCTATTCCCTTGCCAGGATTTGAAGGATCTAGATTGCCAGGATTAGGAATACTGCTCATATTATTTGTAATCAGCATATTGGGATATATTGGAACTCGATTTGTTAGAAATCCGTTTTTCTTAATGTTTGAAGCAATAATCGAAAGAACTCCCTTATTGAAAATTATTTATAGTTCTGTAAAAGATTTAATTGAAGCTTTTGTGGGTGAAAAAAAGCGCTTTAATCAACCAGTTTTAGTTACCATTAATAATAATCCTGTAGTTCAACGTATTGGATTCATCACCGAAAATGATCTAACCGATTTAGGCTTAGCGAAAAATAAAATGGCCGTTTACCTCCCTTTTTCTTACGGATTTAATGGCCAGTTAGTAATTGTAGAGACAGAACATGTTATGAAATTAGATGCTTCTGGAACCGAAATGATGAAGTTCGTAATTTCGGGCGGCGTAACGGAGATCAATGATCACCCATTATCAAAACCTTGAAAATAAAAATTATGAAAAAATATTTCTTCGCACTTTGCTTTCTAATTTGCAGTACTCACTTGTTTGCGCAAAAAGTTAATGTGGACTACAACATTGAAAATATTGGTGATGGATACAATTTGGCATTTCGTTTAACTATGCCTTATGCAGAAGTGAAATCAGTTACTAAAACCTGGACTACTTTTTTGAAACAAAATCATGCAAAAGTGAAAACGCCTAAAGGTGCAATCAATGCGCAAAATATGGTCATCAATGGAATGAGTAGTGATTCTATTACTGTGTTTTCACGAATTACAGAGAATGATAATGCATGTATTCTTACAGCGGCATTTCAACGCAAAGGAACATACTTTGGTCCTGCAACTGACTCTACAAACACTAAATTAATTTCCCAATTGTTAATTGATATCGGAAAAAATTTATCAAGAGAAGGAATCCAAAATAGATCAGAAGATGCAGCAAAAGCTCTTGCGAAAAAAGTGAAAGAACAAACTGATCTTACAAAATCAAATCAACGAATGAGTTCTGATAATGAAAAGATGAAACAAGAAATTTCTGCAAACGAAAAGGTCATCACAAGCAATACATTACGCTTAGAAGATCTGAAAAAGGAAATTTCTTCACAACAATTATTGATCGAAAGTATTAAAGCTAAAACAAAAGAGATAGAATAAAAAGATGACGAATACTGATACCGTTTTAGTGTTAGGATCTGCAGGACAGATTGGCACCGACTTAGTATACACCCTTCGGGAACGACTAGGTGGAGCAAGTGTTATTGCTGCTGATGTAAAAGATCAACAAGGATATCTTCGAGAGTCAGGACCATTTTATGTGCTCGATGTGCTCGATAAAATGGCAGTAGCTGAAATTATTAATAAACACAAAGTGAATAGAGTGTATTTGCTTGCTGCTTTGTTAAGTGCTACTGCTGAACAAAAAATGAAATCTGCATGGAATTTAAATATGGAAGGGCTCTTTACAATTTTAGATATTGCTGCAGAAAAAAAAGCGATTAGAGTATTTTGGCCGAGTAGCATTGCAGTATTCGGAACAACAACACCACGAATATTAACGCCTCAATTTACAGTGATGGAACCAACAACTGTTTATGGAATTAGTAAACAAGCTGGTGAAAGATGGTGTGAATATTATCATGCAAAATTTGGAGTAGACGTCAGAAGTATTCGCTATCCAGGGTTGATAAGTTACAAAGCACATCCAGGAGGTGGTACTACAGATTATGCTGTTGATATTTATCATCAAGCACTTGATAAAGGTAGTTATACTTGTTTTCTAAAAGAAGATACAACCTTACCAATGATGTATATGCCAGATGCAATTCGTGCTACGCTTCAATTGATGGAAGCAAACGATGCAGATTTAAAAATCAGAAGCAGCTATAATTTAGCAGGGATGAGTTTTACTCCTCAACAAATTGCAGCAGAAATTAAAAAGCATATTCCTGATTTTACAATGGATTATCATCCTGATTTCCGTCAGCAAATTGCTGATTCATGGCCACAATCTATTGATGATTCTTATGCACAAAAAGATTGGGGATGGAAACAAGAATTTAATCTTTCAAGTATGACAAACGATATGCTCCTGCATTTAAAAGAAGATAGACAACACGCTTAAAATTAATTAAAAAAATTTATTTCTCACTTTGACTTTAGTAAAATTGTATGCAAAATCCTCTTTATATTACCAACTCTCTTTCTCGTCAGAAGGAACAATTTATTCCTTTAAATGCACCTTTGGTAGGGTTGTATGTTTGCGGACCAACAGTTTATGGGGAAGCACATTTAGGACACGCAAGACCGTATATCACATTCGATATTTTAAATCGTTATCTACAACATCTTGGTTATAAAGTAAGATATGTTCGCAATATAACTGATGTAGGTCATTTAGTGGATGATGCGGATGAAGGGGAAGATAAGATCGCTAAGAAAGCTCGTCTTGAACAGTTAGAACCCATGGAAGTTGTTGAATTGTATACAACAAGTTTTCATGATTCGATGCGTGCATTAAATATTTTACCTCCAAGCATTGAACCGCGTGCATCAGGACATATCATCGAACAAATAAAAATGATTGAAGAGATCATTCAAAATGGCTTTGCCTATGAATCCAATGGTTCTGTTTATTTTGATGTGATAAAGTACAGTAAAACACATGACTATGGTAAATTATCTGGTCGTATTATTGAAGATTTAATTGCGGGTGCTGGTAATGAAAAAAGAGTGTTAGAAGGACAAGACGAAAAACAAAATCCTGCCGACTTTGCTCTATGGAAAAAAGCTTCGCCAGAACATATTATGCGTTGGCCATCTCCGTGGAGTGAAGGTTTCCCCGGTTGGCACATCGAATGTTCAGCGATGAGTAAAAAATATTTGGGAGAAACATTTGATATTCACGGTGGTGGAATGGATTTATTATTTCCACATCATGAAAGTGAGATTGCACAATCGAAAGGAAGTTGTGGTAAAGCTCCAGTGCGTTATTGGATGCACAACAATATGATTACCATCAACGGTCAAAAGATGGGAAAATCATTGGGGAATTTTATAAATTTGAAACAACTGTTTGAAGGAGATCATCAATTATTAGTTCAAGCATATAGCCCAATGGCGATACGCTTTTTTATATTGCAAGCGCATTATCGTAGCACACTTGATTTCTCTAACGAAGGACTGCAAGCAGCAGAGAAGGGATTCAATCGATTAATTTCTGCTATTCATCTATTGCCCACTCTTAAATCATCTGCTACATCTAGTTATGATGTGAATGAATTGAAAGAAAAATGTTACGAGGCAATTAATGATGACATGAACACAGCAATTGTGATTTCCCATCTTTTTGATGCTGCTCGTTTGATTAATTCAGTAAATGGTGGAACAGAAAAATTAACGCAAGAAGACATTGTTTCACTAGACGAAACAATGAAGCAATTTGTATTTAATATTCTCGGATTAATGAAAGAAGAAAAAGATAATTCCGCAGACATGAATGGTATTATGAAATTAATTCTTTCTTTACGTGATGAGGCAAAACAGAAAAAGGATTTCGCAACATCCGATAAAATTCGTGACGAATTAACTAAACTAAATTTCATTATCAAAGATGAAAAAGATGCTGCTACTTGGGCTAAAAGTTAATCGATTTTTTTATTCTGCGCGTATGAAAGTATTACGGAAAGTCAGTACACTTATTAATTGCAAAAACGTATGAAAAATAAATTCTTAAAATATTATTCCGCTTACAAATTATTTTTTGCAAGTTGTGTTGTTGTTTTAGTTTCGTCATGTAATCAAGCAAACACTATTAATACTGTAAATACATCTCCAAGTACTCCAAAGGCAGTTGCCGTACCACAAACATTTAGTGGTGATTCAGCATTTGTGTATACTAAAAAGCAAGTTGATTTTGGTCCACGAATTCCTAATTCATCGGCGCATGAAAAATGTGCAGCATGGATTATTGAGGAGCTAAAGCAATACATGGATACGGTGATTGTTCAAGAGTATAAATCACGAGGTTATGATGGAAAAACATTAAGCGGAAAAAATATTATTGGTTCTATAAATCCTAAAAAAGGAAATAGAATTTTATTGTCATCGCATTGGGATACGCGTCCGTGGGCTGATCAAGATTCTGTGCGAAAAAATGAACCTATAGATGGTGCCAATGATGGTGCTAGCGGAGTAGGAACATTAATTGAAATTGCACGTCAACTAGCGATTACAAAACCTGATTTAGGTGTTGATATTATTCTTTTTGATTTGGAAGATTATGGACAACCAGAAAATTCAGGGTTACCGGAGAATGAAGATTCATATTGTTTAGGAACGCAATATTGGGCGAAGAATTTACATGTGCCGAATTACTTTGCAAAGTTTGGAATTCTACTAGATATGACTGGCGCAGCGAATGCAACATTCACGCAAGAAGGAACATCAAGACAATATGCATCAGAAATAGTTGATAAAGTTTGGAAAGCAGGAACTACTGCGGGGTATGGACAATATTTCTTGCCTGATAAAACGAATCCCATTATTGATGACCATTATTATATTAACGGATTAACAAGTATGAAAGTGGTTGATATCATCCATTATGATTTTAATACACGATCACACTTTTGGAAACATTGGCATACCCATGGTGATACTATTGATAAAATCGATCCGAATACTTTGAAAGCTGTTGGACAAACTTTGATGCAAGTTTTGTATGATGAATTAGCTAATTCATAAATTATAAATGTATATTGATTTGGTTCTTACAATTATTATATTATTCAAACTATTTTCTTATGTGCAGATCATATAAAGATGAAAAAAAGTAAGGCCTTAAGTTTTTCGGTAATAATTACAATTATCTTATTTCATGCAAACGGTAGTTTTGCTCAGCGACCAAATGTTACTATAGATAATTCTAAACTAGGGAAGGATTCTGCTGTCTCGCGAGTAATACCTGCAATTGGAAAAGTAATTGGAATTCTTCGAGATTCTTCTACAAAGGAAGTGATAGAATTTGCTTCTGTAGCTTTATTACGCTTCCGGGATTCATCCGCAGTAACAGGGAATTTAACAGATGGAAAAGGACATTTCACGATTGAAGAGGTCCCAGTGGGGAAATATATTTTACGCATATCAAGCATAGGCTACCGCAAAATGGATTCGAAACCTTTTTTACTTATTCCTTCTGAACCTTTAAAGGACTTCGGAACTGTTTATGTTCCCTCATCAACAAAAAAATTAAAAGAATTAGAAATTTCGGCGGATAAAGTTGATTACCTAAATTCTATTGATAAAAAAGTTTATAATGCTGATAAGGATTTAACGAGTGTTGGAGGAACAGCAAGTGATCTTTTAAAGAATGTTCCGTCGGTAAATGTAGATGTGGATGGTAAAGTTAGTTTGAGAGGAAATGATAATGTAACCATTTTAATTGATGGTAAACCTTCAGGGTTAGGCGGTGGTGATAAAACAACATTGCTACAGCAATTACCTGCTAGTACAATTGATCAAATTGAAGTAATCACAAATCCCTCTGCGCGTTACGATGCAGAAGGAATGGCAGGAATTATAAATATCAAAACTAAAAAAGACAAACGAAGTGGCGTTAATGGTACGATTACTCTTGGTGTTGGAACAAATGATAAATACAATACTGGATTTACCTTAAATAATCGAACGAAGAAAACAAATCTTTTTGCGCAATATACATTTCGTGATGATTCGAAAACACAAAGTGGCGAATCACATCGTTACAATAGTTATACACTACCAAAATCCATCTACAGTTCATACACTTCAGGTAAACAATATAATGAATCACATAACGCAAAGCTTGGTGCTGATTTTTTTCTGAATG
Organism: Bacteroidota bacterium; assembly: GCA_025352785.1. Classification (GTDB taxonomy): domain Bacteria; phylum Bacteroidota; class Bacteroidia; order AKYH767-A; family OLB10; genus JANXSD01. Next base: position 7,426 of record JANXSD010000063.1, on the reverse strand, counting down.
ATTACAATACACTAACTACTAGTGGAGGTTATACCAATCGTTTTGAAAATAAACCAGAAACTGTATTGTATACTTTTGATACACTTTTAGGATTATTGGCTCCTAATGTTATTCGTGAAAATTCTAGCATTGAAAAATCGCATGGTGGTGAAGGAAATCTTGAGTATCGTCATTTATTTCCTGGAACAAAAAGAGAGTTTTCATCGAGTATTAATTACTCAGTAAATGATCGCAATGAAGATGAAGAATATGTTTCGAAAGTTGCAGATGCAGTTACCATCAAGCATAGATCAATTACAGGTGGTAAGTATATAGTAGGAAATTTCCAATCGGATTATATTCATCCTGTTAATGATAAAGCCAAATTGGAAGCAGGATTAAAAGTAGCTTTTCGTCGTAATGATAATGATATTATTGGAGCAAAAACAGATTCACTTAATACGTACGTTCCGGACCCAATTTATACAGATCATTTTATTTATGAAGATCAAATTTATGCTGGTTATGCGCAGTACAGTGGACGTGTAAATAAGTTCGATTATATAGTAGGATTGCGAGCAGAGCAAACGGTGATAGTTGGTAAATCTGAAACTAGTTCTGAAGATTTTAAAAAGAATTATTTAGATTTATTTCCAAGTGCAACAGTAAAATATACGTTGAAGGAAGTTAATGAACTTCAATTGAGTTATAGTCGACGAGTTAATCGTCCTGGTCAACAACAGTTAAATCCATTTACTGATTATTCTGACAGTTTAAATGTAAGAAGTGGGAATCCGCAACTGAATCCAGAATATATTAGTAGTTATGAATTGGGATATTTCCGTCGGTTTATCGAGCAATCAATTGGTGCTACAGTGTATTATCGGAAAACAAATAATTTAATTACACGCTATCGAACGCTTGATACATTAGTAGGAATTACAACAACTACTTTTAAAAATTTTAGTTCGTCATCCAATTCAGGAATTGAAATAATCATGCGAAATCAACTTGCAAAAACATTAAGTGCAACAACAAGTTTTAATCTTTTTCAAAATAAAATTGATGGTAGTAATGTAGAGGCAGAACTTCAAAGTAATAATACAAATTGGAATCTACGAACTTCTATAAATTGGAAAGTGAAACGGACTACTTCATTTCAAATAACAGGAAATTATATGTCACCGAATAAATCACCACAAGGAAGTTTTAAAGGAATGAGTGGTGTTGATGTAGGATTTCGTCAGGAATTATTGAAAGGTAAATTAACATTCAGTGCGAATGTTACGGATATTTTCAACACGCGTAAATTTCAAATCCATAATGAAGGTAATGGCTTTGTGCTCGATCAAATTCGTAAACGTGAATCGCGAATAGCAAACTTCATATTAGTATATCGATTTGGAAAAGCAGATGCGAGTCTTTTTGGAAAAAAACGTTCGACGAAAACGGAATTCCCACAACAAGATTACAATAACGGAGATTTTTAATCTGTAATAAATTAATTTTTTATGGAAAAATTGTTAGTAAATTTGATTGTATATTATTTTCATAATGCATCGTCGTAAATTCATCCGAACAACACTACTCGCATCTGCTACTATGATATCTCTTAATGAATTTGCTACATCTGCTAAAGCACTTAAAGGTGAATCAGAACGTATGCCTTTACTTTTTGTTGGACATGGTAGTCCGATGAATGCGATTGAAGAAAATATCTTCAGTAAAAAGTGGGCAGAGATTGGTAAGGAGCTTCCGAAACCAAAAGCAATTTTATGTGTGTCTGCTCACTGGATGACAAAGGGAACGTTTGTAAATGTATTAGCGAAACCAGAAACAATTCATGATTTTTATGGATTTCCACCAGAACTATATGCTGCGAATTATCCCGCCCCTGGTTCTCCAGATTTTGCACAACAAACTATTGAGTTATCTAATAACGAAGTAAAACCTACTCACGATTGGGGCCTAGACCATGGCTGTTGGTCGGTTTTGTTGCCCATGTTTCCCAAGGCAGATATCCCCGTTTATCAACTAAGTCTCGATCTTGCAGAACCTCCTTCTTATCATTATAATTTAGCAAAACAATTAAGAGTGCTTCGCGAACGTGGCGTTATGGTGATTGGAAGTGGAAATATTGTGCATAATTTAGGGATGATGCAATGGAATGATAAAGCGTATGATTGGGCCACCGAATTTGATCTCTGGTCGAAAGAAAGGATTGAAGCAGGTGACCATCAGGCTCTTATAGATTACGATAAGAAAGGCCGTATTGCTAAATTAGCGATTCCAACCAATGAACATTACCTGCCTTTGTTATACACATTAGCCTTACAAGAAAAGGGGGAAGACTTAACTTTTTTTAACGAGCAAACCTTAATGGGATCTATTTCTATGCGATCCATCATTATCAGTTAACGCGTACAATTTTTATACATTTTCGGGTAACTTTGCCGTTCTCGACCTATGAAAAAGTGGTTTCAAATTCCCCCTGCCTACCGTAAATACGTTTTCGTATTATGGCTTCTCGTTATTGGCCCCATCTTATTTTTATTTCTTCTTGTTACCGCAACGTCCTTTGGGTTGTTTGGCGAACTTCCAACATTTGAAGAATTAGAAAATCCGAACAGCAATCTCGCTAGCGAAGTTTATTCTGCTGATCAGAAAACCCTAGGAAAATACTATATCCAAAATCGTGTTAACATTCATTACAAAGATCTTTCCCCAAATCTTATCAATGCATTAAAAGCAACAGAAGATGTTCGTTTCGAAGAACATTCTGGTGTTGATATTCGTGGTTTAATGCGTGTGTTTGTAAAGACAATTGTTTTGCATCAAGATGCTGGTGGTGGAAGTACCTTAACACAACAACTTGCGAAAAATCTTTTTCCTCGAGAGGAAATGAATAAGTTTAAGATCGTTGCAAGAAAAATTAAAGAGTGGATTATTGCTGTGAAGTTGGAAAGAAATTATACGAAGCCAGAAATTCTTGCGATGTATTTGAATACAGTTGAATTTGGAAATAATGCATTTGGAATTAAATCAGCATGTACAACGTATTTCAAAAAAGATCCTAAAGATGTAACTATTCAAGAAGCTGCTATGTTAGTTGGATTGTTGCAAGCACCATCAAAATACAATCCAGTACGAAATCCTAAAACAGCATTGATACGACGCAATACTGTAATTAATCAATTAGAGAAATATAAATTTATTACTGAAGCACAGTCGGATTCTATAAGTAAATTGCCAATAAAATTAAAGTTTCAACAAGAGGGACATACGGAAGGTCTTGCAACTTATTTTCGCGAAGTACTTCGTCAGGATTTGTTAAAGTGGTGCAAAGAACATAAGAAAGCGGATGGTACATCTTACAATCTTTACAGAGATGGTTTGCACATCTATACAACGATTGATTCTCGAATGCAAGATGATGCAGAGTGGGCGGTGCGTGAGCAACTGAAGGAATTACAAAACACTTTTTATGATCATTGGAAAGGAAAAGTTGCATGGCTTGATCATCCCGAAATCATTACGGATGCAATGAAAAAATCGGATCGTTATCAAGCAATGAAAGATAGCGGCGCAACAGAGACGCAAATTAAAAAAGTTTTTGATAAAAAAATCCCGATGACGGTTTTTACGTGGAAAGGAGAACGTGATACGGTGTTAAGCCCATTGGATTCTATCAAGTATTATAAAATGTTTTTGCGTACAGGATTTATGTCGATGGAACCACAAACAGGATTTATTCGTGCATGGGTTGGTGGTAATGATTATAAATATTTTCAATATGATCAAGTGAAAGATGGTAAACGTCAAGTTGGTTCTACTTTCAAACCGTTTCTCTATACGTTAGCAATGCAAGAAGGATATTCACCATGCTATGAAGTGCCGAATGTTCCTGTTACAATTATTGATGGTAATGGTAAAGCATGGACACCTTCCAATTCTGATGGTAAATACGGCGGTATGTTATCGTTGAAAGAAGCATTAGCGAATTCTGTGAATTGTGTTTCTGCTTATTTGATGAAACAATTTGGTCCAGAGGCGGTGGTGCAAGTTGCAAGAAAGATGGGTATCACTAGTCCTATTGATGCAGTGCCTTCGTTAGCATTGGGTACTGCCGATGTTTCAGTATACGAAATGGTTGGTGCTTATGGAACTTTTGCAAATAAGGGAGTATGGACTGAGCCAACATATATTTTGCGAATAGAAGATAAAAATGGTGTTGTATTACAAGATTTTGTTCCACGAAAAGTTGAAGCTATTAGTGAAGAGACAGCATATTTGATGTTGAATCTGATGCAAGGTGTTGTTCAGTTTGGAACAGGATCACGCTTGCGCGGAAGTAAATTTGCATTGTCGAATCCTATTGCAGGAAAGACAGGTACGACACAAAATAATAGTGATGGATGGTTCATGGGTATCACTCCTGAATTAGTAAGTGGATGTTGGGTTGGATGCGAAGATCGATCAATACATTTTCGTACAACAACACTCGGACAAGGTGCAAATACTGCTTTACCTATTTGGGGGTATTACATGAAAAAAGTTTTAGCTGATCCTGATTTAAATTATTCACACGGAGAATTTGAACGACCATCAAAACCACTGAATGTAGAATTAGATTGCTCGAAGTATAAAAGTCCAGGAGGAAGTTCTGGTAAGAATGATGATTTTGGAATACAGTAAATAAATTAAGAATTAAGAATTAAAAATCAGGAATTGCTTGCGCTATTCAATTTTGGTTTTATTTAAAGTAGGAAAATTTATGAATAAAGTAGTTAGTAATGCAGAGGAAGCTATTCGTGATATTCATGATGGTGCTGTGATCATGTTAGGAGGATTTGGATTATGTGGAATCCCGGAAAATAGTATAGCGGCTTTAGTCAAGAAGGGAACAAAAAATTTAACATGTATTTCAAACAATGCTGGTGTTGATGATTTTGGAATTGGATTGATGTTACAAACACGTCAAGTAAAAAAAATGATCTCTTCGTATGTTGGTGAGAATGCAGAATTCGAACGACAATTATTGAGTGGAGAATTGGAAGTAGAACTTATTCCGCAAGGAACATTGGCTACACGATGTTTAGCATCTGCTTACGGAATGCCTGCTGTGTTTGTTCGCGCAGGAGTAGGGACAGAAGTTGCAATTGGAAAAGAAACAAGAACATTTGATGGGATAGAATATTTATTGGAGCATGCTTTCAATGCAGATTTCTCCATCGTAAAAGCATGGAAAGGTGATACACATGGTAATTTAATATTTCGTAAAACATCGCGTAACTTTAATCCGATGATGGCCATGTCAGGAAAAATTTCGATTGCAGAAGTTGAAGAACTAGTGCCTGCAGGTGAATTAGAACCTGATCAAATTCATGTTCCTGGAATTTATATTCATCGCATCTTTAAAGGATCAGATTATGAAAAGCGAATTGAGCAAAGGACAGTTCGAAAAAGGTAATATGCCAGTGTGCCAATATGCCAGTGTGCCAATGAAAAACAATATAGGCAATAATTAGAAAGTCAAATAATACTAACCATTTAAATATGTTTTATAATGAAAAATCAAGAAAATAATCCATCAATTAATCTGAGTTTTGAATTTGCATTGTCGATTATTAGCTTCACTGAAAAGTTAGAAGCATTAAAGAAATATAATTTAGCAAATCAACTTTTTCGATCTGGCACTTCGATAGGTGCTAATATAAGAGAAGCGCAATCTGCAGAATCCAAACAAGATTTTATACATAAAATGAAAGTTGCTGCCAAAGAAGCTGAAGAAACTGAATATTGGTTACTGCTTTGTAAACAATCTGATTCATATCCATTCGAAGAAACATTACTCGATAAAATAAATCAAATCAATAAACTCTTGACAAGCATTATATATTCAGCCAAAAAAAATAGTATCCAAAAGGAATAAATTATCATTCTAGTACCACATCAGCACACTGGCATATTAGCACATTAAAAAAGTCATTGGTATATTGGCACACTGGCAAATTAGCACATTAAAAAAGTCATAGGCATATTGGCAAACTGGCAAATAGCACATTAAAAAAGTCATTGGCATATTGGCACACTGGCAAATTAGCTCATTGAACAATGTTAGATAAAAACGGAATCGCGAAGCGCATAGCGCAAGAATTAAAAGATGGATATTACGTAAATCTTGGGATTGGAATTCCTACGTTGGTGGCGAATTATATTCCGGAAGGGATGAATGTGACGTTGCAATCTGAAAATGGAATGCTTGGGATGGGACCATTTCCTATTGAGGGTGATGAGGATCCTGATTTAATTAATGCGGGTAAGCAAACGATAACAGAAGTTGCAGGGACTGCATATTTCGACTCCGCCATGAGCTTCGGAATGATTCGCGCAGGAAAAGTGGATCTTACCATTTTAGGTGCGATGGAAGTAAGTGAAGATGGTGATATCGCTAACTGGAAAATCCCGGGTAAGATGGTGAAAGGAATGGGTGGTGCAATGGATCTTGTTGCTGCTGCAAAAAATATTATCGTTGCGATGCAACATGTGAATAAAGCGGGTGAATCAAAATTATTGCCCTATTGTTCATTGCCTTTAACGGGTGTAGGTTGTGTTAGAAAAATTGTTACGGAACTTGCCGTTTTAGAAGTTGTTCCTGGCAAAGGATTTGTTTTATTAGAACGTGCTCCAGGAATTACAGTTGATGAAATTCGTAAAGCAACAGCAGGAAAATTAATTGTGGAAGGTGAGATTCCTGAAATGAAGTTTGATTAAGATGTTTATTCCATTTAGGATTTGAAATAATCAAATGGTTCAGGTTTCCAAATTGTAAAGGGAGACCTCCATCTAAAAAGTCGAGAAAAAGAAGTAAAAAAATACAAGTGATATTAGGTACTTAAAGAAAAGATCGATCAAAAAAAACAGTCAAAATTTTTATTCCGTAGCGTTTAACAAAATTAATTAAGTCAACTAAATATTTCTATCATGGAAGATAAAAAAATACATCATTTTGTTGCGATGTTAATTTTTGCCATTCTCCTAACTTTTGGATTTGTTATTGTTGATGATTACGGAATGTCGTGGGATGAAACGTACTCACGAGATCAAAATGGTGTATTAGCATTTAATTATATTTTTAGTAATGATGCAAATACCTATCAAAAATCTGACGAACGTTTCCACGGAACAGCGATTGAATTGCCGCTATATGGATTAGAAAGGGTAATTGGAATTGACGATGTAAGAACAATTTATTTATTTCGACATTACATGACTTTTTTATTATTCGTATTCTCTGCTTTCATGGTTTATAAATTAATGCGATTGATTTATGACGATTGGTGGATTGCATTTTCAGGATTGGTAATCTACGTTTTTACACCAAGGATTTTTGCTGATGCATTTTATAATTCTAAGGATATTGGTTTTCTTTCTGTTTTTACTATCG
>JANXSD010000068.1 GCA_025352785.1 Bacteroidota bacterium | reverse complement strand
ATGATACTCCCGTTACCGGAATTTTATATGCAGATTTAGATGGTGATGGATTTGGCGCGGGTTCGCCTGTCGCATGCGGTGGTGTTGCCTATAATACCGATTGTAATGATGGAGATATCACAATCAATCCAAATGCTCTTGAAATATGTGGAAATGGTATTGACGAAAATTGCAATGCGCAATTTGATGAAAATAATGGATTAGCATTTGATGGAGTGAATGATTATGTGCAGATGAATGATTTTAATTTAAGCACCAATAATTTTACTGTTGAAGCTTGGATAAGACCAAATGTACTTGGAGGTTATATTATATCCAATAGAACAAATGAACCCAATGGAGATGGAAATTGGTGGAATATGACTTTATCAGGCAGTGGTCATTTAGTATTTGAAATGGGGAAAGCTGGTGATATAAATTATTTCTATAGGGAAGGTGTTAAATTTATTTCAGTTGGTCAATGGACGCATATTGCTGTAAGCAGATCTGGAATAAACATAAATATGTATGTAAATGGAGTGTTAGATACAACTTATGCAGATTCATTTGTTAGAGATTTAACTACAGGAAATAATATTGCAAGATTAGGAGGTTGGCCTGATTTTAACCTTAATTGGTTTAATGGAATTATTGATGAAGTAAAAGTTTGGAATGTTGCACGTAGTCAATCCGAAATATCCAGTGTGATTTCTGGTGGATTATCATTACCACAAACGAATCTTGCGGGTTATTATAAATTTGATCAAGGAATTGCTGTAGGTGGCAATTCAACTGTAACATCTTTAGTTGATTTAAGTGGAAACCAAAATAACGGAACGCTTACCAATTTTGATTTAACAAATGATAATTCAACTTCTAATTATGTTTCAACGTTTGTTAATTTATATCAGGATCTTGATGGCGATGGTTACGGAAATATTAATATAACTACCAATAATTTTTGTACTGAAGGATTTGTGGTTGATAATACGGATTGTTTTGATGAAAATATCAATATACATCCCGGTGCAATTGATATTCCAAATAACGGTATCGATGAAGATTGTAGTGGAGCTGATTCAATTTGTATTGTTACTATTCCTGATGCAAATTTCAAAGCTGCATTAGTTAATAATATTGCTATAAATACAAATAATGATAGCGAAATTCAATGCTCAGAAGCAGCTGCTTATTCCGGAGCAATTGAAGTAAATGGTTTAGGTATTACTGATTTAACTGGTATTGAAGCATTCGTAAATATTAATGGATTAAATTTTATTAATAACGCAGTTTCTACTTTAGATATTTCAGCGAACACCTTAATTGCTTATTTAGGTTGTTCTCAAAATCAAATAACATCATTAAATGTTGCAAGCAATACGTTTTTAACCTCGTTAACTTGTGAGCAGAACCAATTAACAAGTTTAAATTTAATTTCAAATACCGCGCTCACTAATTTATCATGTGCATTTAATGCTCTTACGGCATTAGATGTTTCTAACAATACTTTGTTGACCGATTTGTCTTGTCAATCTAATCAGATTGGTGCTTTAAATTTATCATCAAATACATCACTTACTCAAGTTTACTGTTCTTCAAATCAATTAACCAGTTTAAATATTTCAGCATGTACACAACTTAATCATCTTGATTGTTATAATAATTTATTAACGAGTTTGGATGTTTCAAATAATACCTCGCTTACAAGTATTGTGTGTGCGACAAATTCAATAACAAGCTTGAATTTTTCTTCAAATACCTTACTTACTCAGGTTACTTGTTCAAATAATCAATTAGCGCTTTTGGATGTTTCACATAACCTATCACTAATATCTTTAAATTGTACAAGTAATTTATTAACTAATCTAGACTTATCAACCAATACTGCTTTAGTTGCTTTATCATGTGGTCTTAATCAATTAACTAATTTAAATATTAAGAATGGTAATAACACTAACTTAACGTTTTTTGCAGCTGCAGCAAATCCTCTGTTAACGTGTATTCAAGTGGATGATGCTGCTTATATGAACACTAACTGGAGTGCAGGTAAAGATGCTTTTGCATCGTTTAGTATTAATTGTGCTTCTAACTGTATTTCTGCAGGTGTTCCACTTTTTGAATCAGCAAACTATACAGTATGCATTGGGAATAATTTTAATAATTATGTGGTTTCTGCCAACTTAAATGGAAATGCAAATTGGGTTTGGTATAAGGATAGTTGTGGCGGTGTTCCATTAAGTATAGATACTATATTAAATATTACTTCTACAGTTACTACTACCTATTATGTTCGAGGTGAAGGTGGTTGTGCGCCCACTGGTCCTTGCGGTCAGTTTACTGTTACTGTGCTGCCAACTCCTATCATTACTGCTGTGGTACAAAATCCTACTTGTTTTGGATTTGCCGCAACAGTAAATATTTCTGGATCTAATGGACTCCCTCCATATCTTGGAGAAGGAGAATTTACACCAACATTCTCAGGAACGGATACAACTATTGTTTATTCAATTATAGATTTACAGGGATGTCAAGGGTCAAATGCTGTTACGATAACTCAGCCAACAACAATTAGTGTTGGAAATATTAGTTCAGTATATTCAAATTGTAATGGGTTTGGTGGTGCAACTTTAACTATTAGTAATGTAATTGGAGGAACACCTTTTAATGATCAAATTCATACCACGGGTTATGGATATATTTTAACACCTCAAGGTAACGGAATTTCCGTTACTTCAAATACAGGGATATTCTCAGAAGTAAGTTCAGGAGATTATTTTATTGTGGTTATAGATTCTCAAGAATGTGGATCCACTTTATCAATACCGTATACTGTGGCACCATTTGTACCACTTACCTTAGTTGTTACTCCATCTGCTCAAGATATTTGCGAAGGAGTATTAGGATCTGTTATTCTTACACCTATCGGTGGAAAAACACCTTATTCACTTATTTCCGGAGGTGATTCATTAAATCTTGTTGCAGGAATATACAATTACTTTGTTACGGATGCAAATGGTTGTTCAGGTTCAGCAACTGCAACAGTAAATCAAATTACTTGTTTTGGTTCTTATGTTCCGCCAAATGGTACTGGTAAAGTTGCAAGTATTATCGGACCAGAATTAACACAAGTGGCAAATAATCCTGATTCACTTCCAACACTTACTTCTGGAATTAATAATAATATAATCTACATTACTGAAGACAGTATTTTGATTGATGTAATCGCTGTGGTAAGTCGACATGATTCTGTACTTACATTACTGCAAACAGCAGGTTACGGTTTGACAGATCTTCGTGATAATGGCGACTCTACTTTTATCATTACAGGATTGTTTCCAAAAGCAAATTTGTTAAGCTTAAATTTACTTCCTTCAATCATAAATTTTGCTCGACCACATTATTTACCAGTTGTGCAAACTGCCTCCACTACAGGAAGTGCATTTACGAATGGTGATATCGCTATGCGATCCGATTTTGCAAGAAATGGATTTAAAGTGTATGGTGATGGAATAAAAATCGGTGTTATATCCGACAGTTACAATACGCTTTCAGGAAATCAAGCGAGTGTCGATATAGGTAATGGCGATCTTCCTGGTTTAGCGAATCTTGTTGATAAAGATCCTGTTAAAATTTCTTTAGAATATCCTTATGGTCGTCGAACAGATGAAGGTCGTGCGATGTTACAAATTCTACATGATATTGCTCCTAAATCAACACTAGAATTCAGAACAGGATTCGTTAGTGCTGGTGATTTTGCAGAAGGAATAAAACAAATGCAATTGGATAGTTGTAAAGTAATTGTTGATGATGTAACTTATGTTACGGAACCATTTTTTCAAGATGGAGTTGTATCAGACGCAGTAAATTATGTAACAAGTCAAGGTGTTTCTTATTTCACCGCCGCAGGAAACTTTAGTAATAAATCGTATGAAGGAATTTTCACTCCGGTAACGGCTCCATCATGGTTGGCAGGAACTACGAAGGCGCATAATTTTGGTTCTGGAGATAGATTTCAAAGCGTTTCATTCCCTGCTGGAACTTATTCAATAGTTCTTCAATGGGATGATTCCATTTATTCTCGCGGACAATTACCCGGCGCTGCAAATGATCTTGATATTTATATTACAGATAATTTAGGAAATAGAATTTTAGGATTTAATAGAAAAAATTTGTGGGGTGACCCAATAGAAGTATTTACATTCACGGTAAGTGCTCCAGCAAATGCAAACATCATGATCACACGTGCATGGGGCCACGATAACGTAAGATTTAAATACGTGGTATTCCATGGCGATATGGTAATTAATGAATATCAAAATGGTGCTTCAACAATTGTAGGACAAGCAAATTGTGAAGGCGCAATGTCCGTTGCTGCTGTACGATATAATAAAACACCTGTCTATGGATTTGATCCTCCTTTGCTAGAATCATTCTCTTCTGTTGGTGGTACATTAATTTACGGGACTGCTAGAAATAAACCTGATTTTGCAGCACCAGATGGAGTAAATACTTCAGTGCCTTTTGGTAATTTGGAAGTTGAAGGTGATGCATTCCCTAATTTCTTTGGTACATCAGCAGCAGCACCTCATGCCGCAGCGGTTGCAGCATTATTATTGGATGCAAAAATGAAATTCTCGAATATAACATTTGCTCCAGAGGATATGAGATCATTATTGCAAAGTACTGCAAAGGATATGTTAACACCAGGATTTGATTTTAAAAGTGGTTACGGTTTCATTCGTGCTGATGAAGCAATGCTTTCTTTTGCAGAACCAACTCCCGTAATTTCTAGCCTCCTCTTAACTAATCCTTTAATAATTCCTGGAACTCAACCCATAGATATTACCATTCAAGGACAATATTTATCGTCACAAAGTCAAGTAATATTTAATGGCGATACACTTCCTACAGTTTATGTAAGTTCAACACAAATTACTACTACTGTTCCACTATTTATTGGTGATCCAGGGATACAAGTTTATACTCCACCAATCACTGCAAACATTAATGATGGCGGTTATTCAAATACACTTTATTTCTTTGCAAAAATTAAGAGAGTTGTAAAAATTACTGTTGATAATACTATCAAAAAGTATGGAGAAAAAATTCCAACATTTACTTCAACAGTTTCAGTAAATGGTATTGAGCAATCTTTATCGGGTTTGTCATTAGCTGATCTTGGTTTATCAGATATTCATTATAGTACTCTAGCAAATAGTTTTAGTAGTGTAGCAATTTATAATGTTACGCCAAGTATTACAGCATTAAATCCAAGTAATTCTGTAGACTCAACATTGTTGGCCGATAATGAATATCTCTTCAATGATGGTCTACTAAAAGTAGTAAAACTTCCTTTGCTTGTTTCTCCAAAAGATACAACGCTTACTTACGGAGATAAAATTGGCGATTTTCATTTTAATTATGTTTATGATCAAACAAATATTGATATAGCAGATCAAAATATTTTGTTTAACGCTATCGGAACTACTCATCAAGAAACTATGTCAAATGCTCTTGCGTTTGTTGATGGAAGAATTTTATCTAATGGAAGAATATTATCAAATTCCGATTTTGTGCATCTCAGCATGTTAGCTTCTGGAAGAATATTGTCGAATGGTCGAATATTATCCAATGGAAGAATATTATCCAACAATGTTAGTGTTACAGATTCTACAACGATCATTGATATTTCTCCTGATGCAATTACAAATTATTCGGATGATGCGGATTCAACAATTTTATTTAGCGCTGGCCCAAATGGAAGATCTCGTGCGTTAATAAATGGACGAATTCTATCTAACGCAAATGCAAATGTTAATGGACGAATTCTTTCTAACGGAAGAATATTATCGAATGGCTCTGCAGTATTAAATAGTGCATCAGTAAATGATAGCAGTAATGAAAAACTTGTAGTGATGATCGATGAGGATGATGTTAATGCACCACTTAATGATTCTATTTCCGGTTTGAAATCAATCAATATGGTTACTGGAACAACACCTGGTACATGGATAATAATTCCTGGCGCATTAGTAGATGAAAATTTTGATATCAGTTATGGACTAGGAGCGTTACATATTAATCCTGCACTTCTTACAGTTAAAGCTGATAATAAATTAGCTTCTTGTTCTGTAATACCTTCTCTCACTTCTGTAATTTCTGGATATCAATATACCGATGTGGATAGTCCTATTGTTTCTGGAACAATTAATTATTCTGTAATAGATAATGCAAATAATGCTGTAAGTCTTGTAAATCTTCCTCAAGGAAATTATCAAATAGTACCTAGTGGATTACAATTACAAGTGCCAACAAATTATAGTATTTCGTATGTTAATGGAGCACTAACAATGCCGTTAAACGTATCACTTTCGGCAACAGCTACGCAGCCTTTATGTTATAATGATAAAGGATCAGTAGTATTAACGCCAACTGGTGGAGCAACTCCTTATACCATAACAGGTGACGCTACGTCAACACTCAATTCAGGAACATATCATTATATGATTACTGATGCAAATGGATGTACTGCAATCGCAAGTGCGATTATAAATACACCATCTCAATTAATACTTACGGCAATAGCCACACAACCATTATGTAATCTTCAAACTGGAAGTGTATCATTAAGTGCAATTGGAGGAACTGGTGCATATAGTTTCTCTGGTGATTTAGTTAGTGGATTAATACCTGGAGTATACAATTATCAAGTTAAAGATGCTAATAATTGTACGGCAAATGCTTCAGTAATTATTTCTCCAATTAATCCAATAGCTACATTCTATTTAGATAATGACGGAGATGGATATGGCGACTTCTCACATTCAATTCAATCATGTAATGTTTCACCATCTTCAGGATATAGTATTAATAGTCTTGATTGTAACGATTCATTAATTAGTATTTCTCCTGCAATGACAGAAATTTGTGGTGATTTAATTGATAATAATTGTGATGGATTTATTGATGAAGGTTGTGGCTGTTTGAATCCTCCAACGGTCAATGCTGGAATAAACAAAACAGTTTGCGTTGGTAATACTGTTTCTTTAAATGGTTCAATAGGTGGAAGTGCATCTAATGCAACGTGGAGTTCAAGTGGTACAGGATCATTCTCTCCATCAGTAGCAAATCTAAACGCAACATATATTCCATCTGCATTTGATTATACTCATGGTTCTGTTACTTTAACACTTGTTACTAATGCTTCTCCACCTTGTATTGCTGCTTCTAAATCAATTCTAATTACTTTCCAAAGTCTTCCAATTAATATTGGTTCCATTACAGGTCCAACATTATTATGTAATCCTACAGCGGCTACCACTGCTACTTATAGTATTGCATCTATTGGTGCTCCTTCTTATGTATGGACAGTACCGCCAGGTGTGATTATTGTTTCAGGTCAAGGATCAACA
>JANXSD010000028.1 GCA_025352785.1 Bacteroidota bacterium | reverse complement strand
TGATATCCTCCTCCATAGTAAACATTTTGAAATGCTTTCGACCAAACTGAAGCACCTACGTAATCAAACTTATACAAACTCATAGAATAATCTGTGCTTATAATGTATCCTCCATTTGCGGAAGCAATAGCATCAATTGCTTTAGTATAAGGATTGCCACCAAAGAATTTTAAATAGATGGTATTTCCTAAAGAATCAAGACGAAGATGAAACGCTTGAAAAAAAGTAGAGGTGTTTCCAACTCCAAGTCCAGCTACCAGTATTTGTTTGTCTGTTAATTCGATTACAGCATTTGCAGTAACATTACTATTCGAAGTTGTTGATGGAATATTACAATCAAAACGTTTTGTCCAAAGTGTATCTCCAAGTATATTAATTTTTGCTACAAAAACTTCTGAACCTACATCCAAATCAGATCTACCACCTATCAAAAAATTCCCATCAGCAGTTTTAGAAATTGAATTTGCTACATCATTACCTGTGGTTCCAATTGTTTTTGATGTTATAATAGTTCCTGCAGTATCTGTTGAAAGAAAATAGATATCATTTTGCCCTGCACCAAAACTTTTGGTGGAACCAATCATGTAAATTTTGTTGCTTTTAATGACAATATCATTCACGATATCCGTCGACGCACCGCCATAAGTCTTCGTCCAAATTACTAATCCATCTTTCGAAATTTTTGATAGTTGAATATCTTCACTTCCTGCTGAAGCACCCATTAAAACTCCACAAACATAAATATCGTCATTATTGCTTACTGCGATAGATTTTCCTTGATCATTATAAGCACCTCCAAAATACCTCGACCATAATAAAAGTCCTGCAGAATCTGTTTTTGTAACAACAATATCATCACCTCCATGGCCATAACTATTAGATGTACCCACTGAAACGATCGATTGATCCGACAGGACAGCTATGTCTACCCCATTATCAGCTCCCAGACCTCCATAATATTTTTCGAATCGCTGAGCATTTGAAAATAAATAAGAAAGGAATAGCACTGTTGTTAGGAATGCATTTTTCATGTCGTAGGTGGTTAGGTATCTGTAAATATAATTAATTTTTACAATAAAACAATTTATTTTACTCTGCTAGTTTAAAAATGAGAAGTATATTTAACTTAAGTATAAGAATTTTATTGAGTTCATGTTTTTGATTTAGTGGAATCACCATTTCAATTCAATTATTCTTATCTTGACCATTAATTTGCATCAATTAATTTACCAAAAATTCAATCATGAAAAAAACATTTTTATTTCTTTTAATTGCATTTTGCATTCAAGCAAAATCACAAACCCCTACTCCATTATTTTCTAATGTAAGTGTGAAAAAAGTGATGACAATTCAAAATTATGCAGCTCGTTTATGCTATAGTAAGATGGATCAATCGTTTTATTACATGACTTTATCGGGAGATATTTATAAAATTAAGCAGCAAGGAAATATTTATTCAGATACACTCTTGTATAGCACCTCCAACCATTCTATTCAAAGTTGTCAAGGATTTGTTATTAGCGATTCTGTAATGTATGTTTCAGGAAACAATGACAAGGATTCTTTGTATACAAAGGGTTTTCTTATGAAAGGTGTTTTGCAAGCAAACAATACTAGAATTTGGTCGACGGTTGCACAAACAGTTCCCTATTTAACTTCTGGCTCTTTTGATCATTGGATTAGGAATTAATAAATCAGCTGATACATTATTTCTTTGCAGCGGATTACGAGGTGATCATGGTGAAATAGGTGACAACGGTGGGCTTTCTCCATTAACTAGAAATCTCGCCATTACTTCTTTAATTTTTCAAATTCCAATTACTGCAAGTTGATTAATTATTCCTAATGATTCAGTTGCGTTGGATGCACAACAATTGGTTTTTGTTAGAGGAATTCGAAATACGTACGACATGGCCTTTAATGCTTCCGGTGATTTATTTGGTGCAGAAAATTCTGGTGATCGTGATATGGAAGATGAACTAAATTGGTTGCAACGAGGGCATCATTATGGCTTTCCGTGGTTAATGGGAAGTAGTGAAAATCCGCAACAATATCCTGGCTATAATCCTTTAGCTGATTCATTAATCAATCACAAAAGTGCAGCTTGGATACAAGGTAAATTTTATAATGATTCAACTTTCCCTCCAAAGCCAGCAACACTTATCACAGATCTACCATGTTTGAATAATGGTCCTGATGCAGCATATATGCGTGATAGTACAACGGGGCTGACATATAATGCGGGTATTATCGGGCAAGGGATTTATAGCTTTACGCCACACCGATCACCATTAGGATTAGTTTTTGATACCGATTCTATTTTGGGTGGAATGTATAATGGAAATGGATTTGTGTTAAGCTATACTAGAGGCGATAGTTCATTGTCTGGATATTCGAAACTACTATCCCCATTTAATGATGCTTCTGAAGATTTGCAAATGCTCACAATGGTGAAGGATACTATTAATCATACTTATTCATTTCAATCTACACGCATTGTAAGTAATTTTCAATCACCATTTGATGCAGTACAATTGGATACCAGTATTTATGTGATTGAAATTGGGGGGTAGTAATTCTTCTTCTCTATGGCGAATAGATTTTCCAAAAGCAACCACTAGCATTATCGAAACGGGAATAGTTCCGTTTATAATTTATCCAAATCCTTGTAAGGATTATCTCCAAATTCGTTTCAGTAATAATATGAACGGAGCAATTCAAATTAAGTTATTTGATATAAGTGCCCGATTGATAAATGATTTTGTAATCCGTGATTTTCACTCGGCAATCTCTATTCCCATGTCTGGATTAAATGCTGGATCTTATTTATTAGAGATACGAAAGGGTGATGAGGTATATCATCAAAAATTGGTAAAAGAGTAATGTTATAGTTGTATCTACAAAATAAGTTTATAGTATTTATTTATTGAAACTTGCTACAAAAAATATACAGCGAACTCATTATATTTAAATAAATGAGTTCGCTGTATAAACAAATGATAAATCTTAATTTCTCCAACTTATTTTGATGTCAGTAAAGCTCTTTCATTTTGCAATAAGTTCATTTGTATTTG
>JANXSD010000003.1 GCA_025352785.1 Bacteroidota bacterium | reverse complement strand
TTTGTTTATAAGTAATCCTATAAAAATAGAAAAATTTCATGAGTAAATTGTATCTTCAATAAAATTAAGATTATGAATTTCATTGCTGCTCAGGATCGGTTTCAGATTTCAATTTCATCACTGGAAGATAAAATCTCCAGTGATAATCCTGTTCGATTTGTGGATGCTTTTGTGGACCACCTGGATTTACCTCAACTTGGATTTATTATTAATACACTAAAAACAGAAGGTCGTCCTTGTTTTGACTCTAAACATTTTCTTAAACTGTATTTGTACGGCTATTTAAATGGCTTACGCAGTAGCAGAAGGCTGGAACGAGAATGTGTTCGTAATAGTGAACTTCAATGGCTCATCGGAAACCTTACACCTAATTATCACAGTATTGCTGATTTCAGAAAGGTAAATCCCAAAGCATTAAAAAATGTGTTTAAACTTTTTGTGCTTTTTCTTAAAGATGCAGATTTAGTTAGCGGAGAAATAATAGCCATCGATGGCACAAAAGTACGTGCTCATAATAGCAAAAAGAATAATTATTCGCCTAAAAAAATTGATCGTCACTTGGCGTATGTAGAAGAAAAAACAAAAGAGTATTTACAACAGCTGGATGCTAATGATGTGGAAGAAGAAGTAATAAAAGTAAATGATATTAAAGCAAAGATTGAGCGACTGAAAAAAAATAAAATTAAGTACGAACTACTTCATGAGCAACTAGAAAAAAGTGGAGAACCACAGGTGAGTACCACTGATCCAGATGCTCGCGCGTTGTTGGTGCAAGGACAAGTAGTTGAAGTTTCCTACAATGTAGAAACAGCAGTTGACAGTAAACACCAACTTATTGTTGCTACACATACTATTAATCGTAATGATCGAAATGCATTAAGTCCGATTGCATTGGAAGCAAGATTTAATTTGGATATTGACTGCATGACCATTCTTGCTGATAAAGGATTTTTTAATAGTCGCCATTTTCAAACATGTATCGATAATAATATCACTACCATTGTATCCGTTCCCGAAATGGTAAACAGCAATGAAACGGGAACTACCCAAGAGTACATGGTAGATAAATTTATTTATAACCATGAATCGGATACTTATAATTGTCCAGCAGGCGAGTCGCTATATACCAATGGAAACTGGTATTCAAAAACTAGAACAGATCGGAGTGTTACCTATCAATACAAAAAGTATCATACTACGGCTTGTGCAAGTTGTGGAGTAAAAAGTTTATGTACAGCACAAACCAAACGCGGACGATTTATTGAGCGAAGTGAGTTTGCCCAAGCAGCTGAAACAAATGCAAAAAACTATAAATCCAACTGGAAGCTTTATCGCCAACGACAAGAAATCAACGAACATATTTTTGGTACCATAAAACGTAAATGGGGATATAATCACACCAATTTAATTGGATTAGAAAAAGTAAATGGAGAAATGAGTTTAATAATGCTGGTTTACAACATCAAACGAACAATTAATATTCTCGGGTTAGAAGATCTACTAGCAAAACTTAAAAATTGGACTCCAGATTACAAAAGGACCCTTCATTTTATTTTAAAATGCATCGATTTTAAGTCATTTTACGTGATCCAAAATTTTCGCCAACAAATAATAAATTAAAAAAACTTCCTTTCTACTGTCGCCAATGCGCCGATACGTTTTTTATAACAACATTTTAAAGTATTTAAAACAAGGAAGGCTGTTTTTTCACAGCCTGACGAAGAAGGGATTGAAGAAATTTTTAAAAAGGGGGATTAGATGCACCACTGTTTGAGTACGCACAAATGTTTGATAGATGTACAACTGTTCGTTAACCACTTAAAGCCCCCTTTTTAAAAATTTCTTTTAATCTTTATGTTATGCGCATACCAAGCTGTTGATACGAAGCACAACTGTTTGAAGTCCGCACCAAAGTTTGTTTATTGCTTGATAATCTTATGCACACAACGCTCTCTGTCAGATTTTATTTCAAGCAAATAAATTCCTTTAGCAAGGAAATTTAAGTCTATTTCTTTTGTGTAAATAGAATTAATATTATTTTCTTGTGAACTAAAAACAATTTGCCCAAAAATGTTTTTAATGGTAAATGTCGTTTGTTTTGAATTATGATTTTGAATTTCAATTTTAACTTGAGATGTGAACGGATTGGGAAATATTGAAAATTGAAGTAAATTGCTATGTACATCTATTCCATTAGTTAATGTTGAATCACAAAATTTTAAGAACCAATAATCATAATTACCTTGGCTCGCCTGTGTTTTATCTCCACCGATTCCGCTTTCAGAAGAATTTGCAATTACGAAGCAAGCGTTACTTATTTGCATTGCAAATCCATTTTGGTCTTGATTAATTGAGTGAACTGTTTTATCCCATTGTTTGTTACCAAGAGAATCTATTTTAACTACCCATGTTTGCTGTGCTCCAAGATTGTTCTCTGTTTTGTCTCCGCTAATGTTAGAAAAGGAATTACCTGCAAGTA
>JANXSD010000194.1 GCA_025352785.1 Bacteroidota bacterium | reverse complement strand
AGATAATAAGACGGTATCATTTTAAATTATTAAAAATGATACGATACAATACGAAAAGTATTTTAAAGGATATAATCAGGAAAGTATAATTCCTTCCTTTTCTATAGCAAAATCAATTACATCCATTTTAATTGGCTGTGCAATTGACGATGGCCTAATACAATCAATTGAAGAACCCATAACTAACTATATCCCTGAATTGAAAAAGAATGGATTTGAAAAAGTTTCAATTAAGCATTTATTACAAATGACTTCTGCATTAAAATTTAACGAAAGTTATTTTAATCCATTTGGACATGCTGCAACATTTTATTATGGTAGAAATTTAAAAAGAGAGACTTATAAATTGAAACTAAAAGGCACACCAGGACAAAAAACCGAATACGTAAGTGGAAACACACAATTACTAGGCTCCGTATTGGAACGAGCTCTAAAAGGGAAAACAATTACTCAATATTTTCAAGAAAAATTATGGACACCACTAGAAATGGAATATGATGCATCGTGGAGCATTGATAAAAAAAATGCAGGAACAGAAAAAACTTTTTGTTGTATTAATGCAAGAGCAAGAGATTTTGCCAAAATTGGACGACTTTATCTAAATAAAGGAAATTGGAACGGGAAGCAAATAGTATCTCAAAAATGGGTAGAAGAATCTACAAAAGTTGATACGACAGATGGGAGCGTAGATGAATATCAGTATCAATGGTGGTTGCCTTCAACAACAGGTGATTATATGGCTGAAGGAATACTAGGACAATATATTTATGTAAACCCATCCAATAACCTTGTAATAGTGAGGATGGGTAAAAATCCCGGAAGAATTGAATGGCCTAATTTATTTATTTTATTAGCAAAATATTCAAATAAATAAAATCTCAACTGGAATTACACAGGTTTTATACGTTAACTCCCGTTTATGTGTAAAAAATTAATAATTAAGAATTACGAATTACGTCTCGATTGTTATCGGGATAAGAATTAATATGTAGTTGCCATAAGAAGTATTTTGTTTAAGGATTTTATTGAAAATGTTTTGTTTAGCAGTTTACTTTAAGGAATGGAGCTAGTTTAAACACTTTTATTTTCGTCTTTTATATGAATATATTAGCAGAAGTCTGGTTAAGTAAAATCATCTTAATTAATTTACTAAAAAATTTATTAACTACTAGTAAATTACAAATGCTTTTATTCGTTTGCTCCCGATTATGTATAAAAAATTGTTTAATTTTGAATTGGGAGGGATATGCAATATCCCGTCTGTTTTTTATGATAAAGTGAAAATATTACTCGTATAAAATCTCAAATCCAATGTTTTTTAGCTCTTCAAAATAATTAGGATATGATTTACTTACGACATCAGGATTTTCCATTTTTACAGGAGAAAGCGTTGTTGCTAGAATACTTAATGCCATCGCTATTCGATGATCTTCATATGTATTAAAAGTAGTATTTGAAATCTTTTCATTATCAACTATACCAAATAATTTTAAAGAGTTTTCATCAACTAAAATATTAACGCCAGTTTTTTCAAGTTCCATTTTTAAAGCTAAAAGCCGATCAGTCTCTTTTACTTTTAATGTAGATAATCCTGTAAAATGAACTGGAATCCCTTTCACAGCAGCAACAACTGTTAATGCTAAAGACAAATCGGGATTATTGGTAAAATCAATATTTATTGTAGTATTAATTTCAGAATTCACATTGCTAATTAAAATATCATCACCATCTTTAACAGATTTAACTCCGAATAATGTCATCCATATTTTCAGAATAACATCTCCTTGAAATTTATCTTTTGCAAGATTTACTAAATTTATTTGAGAGTCTATACTACAAGCAATTATTCCATACCAATAAGAAGCGGAAGTCC
This sequence comes from Bacteroidota bacterium, assembly GCA_025352785.1. Lineage (GTDB taxonomy): Bacteria > Bacteroidota > Bacteroidia > AKYH767-A > OLB10 > JANXSD01. The sequence goes on along the minus strand of JANXSD010000194.1, from coordinate 18,953 downwards.
AATCTGGAGAGCAAGAATAATCCTTTGAAATATATTCTCCTTGAGGAATATTTATTTTATTGTTTTCAAATTCAACATCAACTGAAAACTCTTTCATAATTGATGCTGTCATTTCAATATATGAAAAAGAAACTGGATTTTCTGAAAAAGAAATTTCTAATCCACCTTTCAAATATGGAGCTATCAACATAAGTGCAGATACAAACTGACTGCTTATATTTGAGTCAATTTTTATTTTTCCTCCGTGTATTTTAGAAGCATTTAGCCTAATTGGAGCAAAACCATTATTTTTTAAATAATCAATAGAAGCACCCAATTCATTTAAGGCATCTACAAGCGGAGATATTGGTCGTAATTTAAATTCCTTTGACCCAGACAATATCACCGTTTTACCCTGTAAAGCACGTAAAGCTAAAAGAAAACGGAAAGTAGTACCCCCCGCACCGCAATTTTGAATTTCAAAATCAGATTCTAAAAGAGATTCTAAAAATTTAGTATCATCTGAGATCGAAAGGTTTTCGATTTTAAATTTAGATTCACATAATTGCTGAATTATAAGTAGCCTATTACTGATACTCTTTGAACCAGGTATTTGTATCTCAGCAAGAATAGGCTTAGTAGGAGCTGTAACAGTTACCCAAAAAGGATTATTATATAGTTGCATTGTAACGATTAAAAACTACTTTAACATCTTCAAGTGAAACAGCAATATTCCATTTACAAGAACCAATCGCGTTTAGTAAACTAAAATTAAACTGTTGATGCTGGTTTTTTTTATCGTAATTTAAATAACTTATAAAATTATCGAAATTTATTAAGCTCAATTTTTTCTTACCAAAAATCTCAAATAATTTACTTGTAATTTCGCTTGATTCATCTAATTTTAATCCACAATATTTTTCCGACAACCAAGTTTCCATAATCATACCTGCAACAATCGCTTCACCGTGCAATAATTGATACTCTCCACTATTTAGCAAACAACTTTCTAAGGCATGACCGATAGTATGTCCGAAGTTTAATATTTTACGAATTCCTTTTTCATAAGGATCTTCGGTAACGATATTGTTTTTAATTTCAATTGCTTTGGTAAGAATAGTTCCTATAGAATCACGATTAATTTCTACGGAAGATAAATTCAACCATAATTTTTTATCAGCAATCAAACCATGTTTAAAAACTTCCACTAATCCATTTTTAAAGTGACGATCATTTAAGGTCTTCAAAAATAAAGAATGAATAAAAATCATATCAGGGAAATTGATACTGCCAATTTGATTTTTAATTGCATTCAAATCAATACCGTTCTTCCCTCCTATTGCTGCATCGGCCATGCCCATCAATGATGTTGGAATATTTATAAAATTTATTCCACGCAAATAAGTTGATGCAACAAATCCTCCAATATCTGTAATGATTCCTCCTCCTAAATTAACCAACAAACTATTTTTATCCGCACCTGCATGCGAAAGTTGATTCCAAATGGCAATACAAGATTCAATAGTTTTATTTTGTTCTCCACCTGCAATTTCTATACTTGTAAAATCAAATTTATTATAGAAAAAATTAGCAAGAATTGACAAGCAATACTTTTTAGTATTCTCATCGGTTAAAATAAAAATTTTACTTAAATTATTTTTTGTGAGAAAATAATCCAATAAAGAATCTAAGCTGTTATCCTCAATTAAAATCTTTGACTCTTTAAATTGATTGCTACTCATTATGATTCAGATTCATTCATCTTATGCTCGTCTGATTTACTTATCTTATTCATCTGCTGCGTTTGTTGAAAAATTGATTCTTCATGGATGATCGAATACAATTTCAATATGAAATCACGCGTTAATTTCTTACTAATTCCAAGTTGAGTACGACTTTTTATTATTTCATCCCATCGTTCAGGTTGAAGAATGGTAACTTCATTATTATATTTATAATTTCCAATCTTACGAGCAATCTCCATACGACTTGCCATCATATTTACAATTTCATTATCTACTTCATCAATTTGATCCCGCAAATCTTCGAGCTTACTAAGTTCGAAAATATTATCACTAGTAGGTTTTCTTACGATTAACGAATTCAATAAATCTGTTAATGATTCTGGAGTTAATTGTTGTGCGGAATCACTCAACGCATTTTTAGGATCGCGATGTGATTCAATCATCAAACCTTCGTACTGAAGATCCAACGCAAATTGCGAAACGTATGCTAACATAAAAGTATTTCCACAAATATGACTAGGATCACAAAGCATTGGCAACTCTGGTAAGCGACGACGCAATTCGATTGGAATTTCCCAATTAGGTTTATTACGATAGGTACTATTTTCGTAACTAGAGAAGCCTCGATGAATGGCAGCAACTCGATTATTTCCTGTCTTTAAAATTCGCTCAATAGCGCCTTGCCACAATTCGAGATCCGGGTTAACAGGATTTTTAACAAGAATGGGAACATCAATTCCTACTAAAGCATCTGCAAGTTCCTGAACCAAAAAAGGATTCACAGTAGTTCTTGCACCGAGCCAAAGCATATTAATACCCGCTTTGAGGGCAACATCGATATGACGAGGATTAGCCACTTCAACCAATACAGGCAGCCCAACTGTTTTCCCAGCATCAACTACCCATTGCAAGGCTTCATCACCCATGCCTTGGAAAGATCCTGGACGAGTTCGAGGTTTCCAAATGCCCGCTCTAATGGCGTGAACTCCAGTATTTTTAAGCTTTTGTGCAGTCTCTAAAACTTGTTCTGGAGTTTCAGCACTGCAAGGTCCAGCGAATACAATCGGCCTGCCAGACCATCCAAAACCCCATTGGGTAAGCGGTTTAATTCCCATCATCATTGTGTATACAAATGTACATAATGTTGAACAATTATAAAGTTAGAAAGTTCATTGATTAGATGAGTGGAACAAAAATTAATTGGAATCAAAAACAATACAAAATAGAATTCACCTATTTATAAAATTAATGCTTAGAGATCATAATTGTTCTTCCTGCTGAGGTATAAAAATTAATCGTTATTGCTATATTTGGGCTTCAATGAATTCTGATCCTAAAGTAAACTTCGATAATTTAGAAAATGCATTTGCTTCAAAAAGCGATGCAGAAATAAACCAAGCCTATTTATTATTTAAAGCGATTGGAATGCCAACGTTAGTAAAATATGGTGGTAAATTAGCTGAACTTGCGCTCGAATATCATCTACCAGTAAAAAGCATCATACGTTCTACTATATTTCAACAATTTTGTGGCGGAGAAGACATTCAAGATTGCAGCCAAACAATTGAGAAACTTGGCAAGTATGGTGTTGGAAGTATTTTAGATTATTCTGTTGAAGGGAAGGAAGAAGAAAAAGAATTTGATCATTCCTGTGATGAAATAATAGCTACCATTGAACGAGCAAAGGGAGATGCGAATATTCCATTCTCTGTTTTTAAGATTACTGGCTTAGCTCGATTTGCTTTATTAGAAAAATATAGTTCTAGCACTTCCTTAACTACAGATGAACAAATAGAATTTCAACGTGTGGAAGATCGCGTAAATAAAATTTGTGCACTTGCATTTAATTTGAAAGTAAAAGTTTTTATTGATGCGGAAGAATCCTGGATTCAAAAAGCGATTGATGATTTAGCGATGTTGATGATGCATCGTTATAACAAAGAAAAAGTTTTTATTTATAATACCATTCAGTTTTATCGTCATGATCGTTTAGTATTTCTAAAACAATCTTATGGTATAGCGATGAACGATAATTTTTATCTCGGTATTAAATTAGTTCGAGGTGCTTATATGGAGAAAGAACGTGAACGTGCTAAAGTAAAAAGATATCCTTCGCCAATTCAAATCGATAAAAATGCTAGTGATCGTGATTACAATGAAGCGTTAAAATTTTGTATAGAGCATATCGACCGAATGGCAATTTGTGCGGGAACACATAATGAAGCAAGCAGTTTGTTGTTAACACAGATGATGGACGAAAAAGGTATTGCTATTCATGATGAGCGCATTTATTTTTCTCAATTACTAGGAATGAGTGATCACATCAGTTTTAATCTTGCGAAGGCGGGTTATAAAGTTGCAAAATACCTTCCTTACGGACCAATTGCAGCGGTGCTACCATACTTAAATCGTAGAGCGCAAGAAAACACTTCCATTTCAGGACAAATGGGAAGAGAATTATCGCTTTTAGTTGCAGAGAAAAAGAGAAGGAAATCGATTTGAAAATTAACTGATTTGATAATTTGAAAATGTAAAGTTTCGTTTACTTTTGAATCGAATAATTAATTTGATTGAGATTTAAATTTTCTATTATCTTCAAAAGGAAATAGATGATAAATTTTTCGTATCATTAATATCTTATCGAAATTCGTAATTTTTAATTTTTAATTGATTTAAAAACCTCCATCTTCTGTCTTCCTCCCAAGGTGGAAGATGATTGTTTTTTGCAAAATGAAAATTGTAATTCTTAATTCTGCATTCTTAACTTACTTCGCAATCCCGTAACTCAACTCGGCCTGAAAACGTTGATCTAAAGCACCGATGCGTTGTGCAGCAGCTTGCGTGATTTTTATGATGATGTTTGCATTATCTCCTGTATCAGGTAACAAACCTACCACCTTTACAAAAACAGAATTGTTGTTCATCTTATTGGTGATTTTAATGATTGTTCCAACAGGAGCTGTACGATGCATTGCATAAAATTTATTTTGATTTAACTCACCGTCAGTCATCCATGTTGCAAGTCCACTCTGTGAAATTTTTTCTGTTGTAATCCCTGTTTTAGGATCTTTTTCCAATGCAGATGAACTAGAATTTCCAAGTGTACTGTAAACCGAAGGCGAATCAACTTTTAAAGGTTTAATTGGTTCTTGTTTGGTTGTCTTGGTAGTTTCCGCAACAACAGCATTTACTTCCCTTTTGGTTTCTAATTTACTATCATCTTTTTTATCAGAAGAAGTATCTTTAATTTCATGTATGGTCGATGGTACAGGCTCACGAACTACTTCTTGCAAATTTTTAGTTCTTCTAATTATCAACTTCTGACCAAGACTTACCTTATTAGACGAAAGATTATTTAATCTCTTTAACTCATCAACAGTGATGGAATTTTCTTTCGAGATACGATAAAGTGTTTCACCTTTTAAAACTACATGATACAAAACTTTCTCGCTTGTTGAGGATTGATTTTGCTTCGCAGCTTTTACATCAACATTCTCCTTCGTAATTGTTGTTGCCTTCGTTTTATCTGATGGAGAAACGGATCCTGATGCAGGCACTTGAATAATTTGTCCAATCTTCAAAACAGAAACGCCAGGATTCGAATGTTGTAAATCTTCTATGCTACAATTATTTTTTTTCGCTACGCTTGTCCAAGTGTCCTTTGCTACTACTTTATGCAGCAAAAACTTTTTACCATCAATCCATTTTGTCTTTAATGAATCAGGAGGATGTGCGTTTGAAATCTGAACAGACGCTAACAGCATCCATACTATCATCATTATTCCGAAAAAACTGCCTTTGTTATTGCTCTTCATATCTTTACACAAAGTAAGCACATGCCGTACAATTCCTTTATGGTAATTGGTCATGATTATCAACATTTTAATTAACAAGAAATGACTAGAATATCTACAGGTTTAAAATTTGTATTCCTTTGGTTAACGGTGCTTTGTCCACTTTTGGTATGCGCCCAACGAGATACTTTATCAAAAAATTCAACTCGTATTTATCAGATTAACATTCAGAGTGAGATCACTCCAGGCATCGCACGACAAGTTACGAAAGCACTTGCTGAGGCGAAAATCAAGAAGGCTGATCGCATACTGATACACATGAATACGTACGGCGGATTGCTTGATGCTGCTGATAGTATCCGAACACAAATGTTAAATAGCAAAATTCCAGTCACTGTTTTTGTGGATAATAATGCCGCTTCTGCTGGAGCCTTGATTGCGATTGCATGCAATAAAATTTACATGCGCGCTGGTGCGAGCATCGGTGCTGCAACTGTTGTAAATGAAAAAGCGGAGGCGATGCCCGATAAGTACCAATCGTATATGCGAAGTATGATGCGTTCAACGGCTCAAGCAAGAGGGAGAAATCCAATTATTGCCGAGGCGATGGTTGACCCTCGAACATATATTGAAGGTGTGAATGATTCGGGAAAAGTATTAACGATGACAAGTACAGAAGCACAAAAACATGGCTATTGTGATGGGATTGCGGAATCGGTAAAAGAAGTGATTTCAGCAGAAGGAATTACAAATTATACTTTGAGTGAATACGAAGTTAGCTGGATAGATAAATTAATTGGATTTTTAATAAATCCTGCTGTTTCTGGTGTGTTGATATTGGTAATGTTAGGAGGATTGTATTTCGAGCTACAACATCCTGGAATTGGATTCCCCCTTTTTGCATCTATCACCGCAGCCTTACTTTATTTCGCACCACTTTATATTGAAGGACTTGCAGAAAATTGGGAAGTTTTAATTTCTATCACAGGATTAATTTTAATAATTCTAGAAATATTTGTCATACCTGGTTTTGGTGTGATTGGCATTTCCGGGATCCTTCTCTTGCTCTTCGGATTAACAACTAGCATGTTAAATAATCGTGGCTTTGATTTTAGTGGAGTGAGTGTTCAACAAACTTTTAGCGCATTAGCTGTTGTTCTTATATCGATGGTTGGTGCATTGACTTTGTTTATTTTTTCAAGTAAAGTATTTTCAAATAGTCCGGCGTTTAAAAAGATGGTATTACACGAAAGTATGCATTCATCACACGGATTTAAAGTAACTTCATTAGACCCAATAATCATTGGAGAAAAAGGCATTTCACATTCTACACTTCGTCCTTCTGGAAAGGTAGAAATCAATGGAAGAATTTTATCTGCAACAGCTGAATCCGGATTTATTGATGCTGGAAAACCTGTTGAAGTTACGGGATTACAATCCTCTGCGATGGTTGTTGTGAAGGAACTAATTTAATAATTATATATTGAAATTAATATAATTATTTTATCATACTAAAATTTTTTTTCGGATTAAGTATAATCCTAGAAATGTTATCATTCCATTTACAAGGAGTAATTCATAACCGAATTTATAACCGCCCATAAGTTGTACAGAATGCTCAGAAAGATACCAGCAGATAAATGGTGGTAATAAGCAGATTAGGGGAACCAGATTTTCCTTCAATTTATGTTTAGTAAAAACACCAAATGCGAAGAGGCCGAGTAATGGTCCGTAAGTGTATCCAGCAAGTTTTAGGATGAGATCAATTATTGACCGATTATCAATCCAATGAAAAATCATTACGCATAAAAGGAATAATAATGCAAATGAAATATGTACGATTCTACGGATACGCAATTGATCATTCTCCGACCATGATGCCCGCCGATTTAATCCCAACATATCGAGGCAAAATGAAGATGTTAATGCAGTAATTGCTCCATCAGCACTTGGAAATAATGCAGAGATTAATCCAATGATAAATACTAATCCCATTACGGGTGGAAAATAATGTAATGCTAATGTTGGAAATAGGTCGTCACCTTTTAAATTAAGATGATTTTGTGCTGCAAAAATGTATAATAATCCGCCAAGGAAAAGAAATAAGAAGTTAACAAAAATCAAAATTAAACTTAACGATACAATATTTTTTTGCGAATCTTTTAAGGTCTTTACAGAGATATTTTTCTGCATCATTTCTTGATCTAATCCAGTCATGGTTATTGCGATAAATGCGCCACCTAAAAGTTGTTTCATGAAAAAAGCAGCGCTTAGAGGATCACTCACAATTAATTTCGAGTACTGTTTTACTTGCATCATCTGCCAAGCATCACCAAAGCTAATATTTAGATTTTTCAATATATATAGTACGCAAATTATCAATCCACCTAGCATAAATGTTGTTTGCAACGTGTCAGTCCATACAATTGTTTTTACACCTCCTTTAAAAGTATAAGCAACTATTAATATTAATATTGCTATTGCAGTAATCCAGAAAGGAATTCCTGCATCATCAAGAATAAAAAATTGCAATACACGAATGACGAGATACAATCGTGCTGTAGCGCCAACGGTTCTGGAAACGATAAAAAACATTGCTCCAGTTTTGTATGAAATCCTACCGAAACGTTGTTGTAAATAATCGTAAATGGAGGTTAACGAAAGTTTATAATAAACAGGAAGCAGGATATAAGCCACTGCCATGTATCCGATAAAATATCCCAAAACAACCATCAAATAGGAGAACCCTTGTACTTCAACTGTACCTGGAACGGACACGAACGTTACGCCAGAGAGCGAAGTTCCGATCATTCCAAATGCTACAATATACCAAGGAGAGGACTTATTGCCAGCAAAAAAACTGAAATTCCCAGCATTTCGTGACGTATACCATGAAATAAAGAGCAAAACAAGGAAATAAGCGGCAATTATGGAGATGATGATGATAGGCGACATAGTCTAACAAAATTAAGTGTTGAAAGATGAGTAAATAAATTTGCAATCTTATTTTTTGAACATGTTACGATTCGTAAATTTGTAGCTTATCTGAATAGCTTGAATCTTCCCTCAAAATTACTTGACGATGCCGTACAGGCTTTTGCACAGCTTCCCGGAATCGGTCAGAAGAGTGCTTTGCGCATGGTTTTACACCTCTTACGTGTGCCACCAGAAAGCGTTGATCGTTTCGGAGAAACTTTAATTCGCCTTCGCAAAGAGTTGCGTTATTGTAATAATTGTCATAATATTTCTACAGAAGAAATTTGTACTATTTGTAGGGATCCGAAACGCGAGCAAGGATTAGTATGCGTTGTTGAAGATATTCGTGATGTAATCGCAATTGAAAACACAGGACAATTCAAAGGTTTATATCACGTTCTTGGTGGATTAATTAGTCCAATGGATGGTGTTGGCCCTTCACAACTCACCATTGATTCGCTTGTTGGTAAAGCAGGCAATGGATTGGTAAACGAAGTAATGGTTGCTTTAAGTACAACGATGGAAGGTGACACCACATTATTTTATCTTTATAAAAAACTCAAGCCACTCGATATCAAAGTAAGTACACTTGCGCGTGGAGTTGCAATCGGTGGTGAATTGGAATACGCTGATGAAGTAACTTTAGGCAGATCGATTGTTAATAGAGTACTTTACGATAATCAATTGGTGAAATAATAATTTCAATTCTCAATTTTTTTAATGCTTAATTTCAAAATATCATTATGGTAAAAAATAAAATGATTGGGCTGCTGAATAAAATTCCCTATGTAAATAATCTTTATCTTTTAAATTTAAGATTTCAAAATAACTCCTGTTTTCCTCCCGGCCATTATTATTCACCAATAGTATCTGTTGAAGATTTAAAAAAAAGAGAAGCAGAAATATGGAATAATAAAGATCAGGAAAAAATAATTGGGATCAATTTAAACACGACTGAACAGCTTCAATTGGTAAAATGCCTTGCTGAGTATTATGATGAAATGCCATTTAGCAATGTTAGAAATAAAAACAGATTTTATTTTGATAATGATTTTTATGAATATACGGATGGTATTATTCTATATTCAATGATGCGTCACTTTAAACCTGCCCAGATTATTGAAATCGGGTCTGGATTTTCTTCCGCATTAATGTTGGATACAAACCAGTTATTTTTTAATAATAATATAAACATTACGTTTATTGAACCATATACTGAGAGATTATATTCATTAATTACAACAAATGATAAAAAATCAACAACTATTATTGAAAGGGACGTTCAGAATGTTCCATTGAAAACATTTGAAAAGCTGAATCAAGGTGACATTCTTTTTGTTGACAGTACACATGTTGCAAAAACCGGAAGTGATGTTAACTATATATTATTTGAAATACTTCCTAGATTAAATAAAGGAGTGTTAATTCATTTTCACGATATATTTTACCCCTTTGAATATCCTAAAGAATGGGTTTTCCAGGGCAGGAACTGGAATGAGAATTATTTTTTAAAAAGTTTTCTGATGTATAATAATGAATTTCAAATTAAATTATTTGGGGATTACTTGCATAAATTTCATTCAGATGTCTTTAATAACATGAGTGATTGTATGAAAAATTCTGGCGGTAATTTATGGCTGGAAAAATTATAACTTAATTTATTTCTAAATTTATAATTTTAAAAAAGTGAAGATAAGTATCATCATCGTTAATTATAATGTACGTTACTTTTTGCAACAATGTTTGCAGTCGGTGAAGAAAGCAATTGAGCATGTTGATGCTGAAATTTTTGTGGTAGATAACGTTTCGGAAGATGGATCGGTGGAGATGGTGCAGGAATTATTTCCAGAAGTAAAATTGGTTGCGAATACTGAAAATCTAGGTTTTTCAAAAGCGAATAATCAAGCAATACGCTTAGCGAAAGGCGAATATGTTTTGTTGCTAAATCCTGATACCGTTATAGAGGAAGAAACAATTCAAAAGGTTTGTGATTTTATGGATGGTCATCCAGAAGCCGGGGGGCTTGGCGTTCAAATGATTGATGGTAAAGGAAATTTTCTTCCTGAATCAAAAAGAGGACTCCCTACTCCACTGGTAGCCTTCTACAAAATTTTTGGATTCTCCCATTTGTTTCCTAAATCAAAAACTTTCGGAAAATATCATTTAGGATTTCTTGATAAGGATAAAACAAGTGAAGTAGAAGTTTTATCAGGTGCATTTATGCTATTGCGAAAATCAACACTCGATAAAATTGGTTTGTTGGATGAAGATTATTTTATGTATGGCGAAGACATTGATTTAAGCTATCGTATTTTAAAAGGAGGATATAAAAATTATTATTTCCCTGAAACACATATCATCCATTACAAAGGCGAAAGCACAAAAAAAAGTTCAGTAAATTATGTACTTGTGTTTTATCGTGCGATGGTCATCTTTGCTAAAAAGCATTTTGCACCACGTAGAGCTGCATTATTTTCTTTCTTGATAAATATTGCCATTTGGATGCGTGCGGGAATCGCATTACTACAACAAGCAATAAAAAGAATTTGGCTTCCTGCAGTAGATGCATTAGTGATTTATACTGGAATGATTTTCATAAAAAACTATTGGGAGTTTACAGTTAAAGATGTGCATTATCCAGAGTTCTTTATGCAGATAGTATTACCAATTTATATTTCAATATGGTTGTTGAGTGCCTATCTAGGTGGAGGGTATGATTATCCAATTCGTATTTCACGAATCATTCGCGGACTGTTAACAGGAACTGTTGTGATCCTCGTAATTTATGCATTACTGCCAGAGAATTATCGTTTTTCTCGAGCTTTAATTCTACTGGGAACCACCTGGGCTAGTTTATCAATTACATTGCTAAGAGTTGCTTTACACCTTAGCAAATTACCTGAATTTCAATTAGCGGATTCTATTCGTAAACGAATGTTAATTGTTGGCGATGCAACAGAGAGTCAGCGGATTCTTTCATTGCTAATGATGAGTGGTACAAGTTCGAATTTTGTTGGATATGTTACTGAATCTGGCAACAAAGAAGTACAAGCTTTATCCATGCAAAATTTTTATCTTGGAAACATAAAAGTATTGTCGGATTTAATTTCAATGTATGAAATCAATGAAGTTATTTTTTGTGGTAAGAATATCACTTCTAGTGAAATCATACATCAAATGCTGCACATGGGAAATCCACATGTGGAATATAAAATTGCACCACCTGAAAGTTTATTTATCATTGGGAGTAATTCAATAAACGATAAAGGTGATTTTTATTTGATAGATGTTCCTACACTTAACAATGCAGTAAATAAACGCAACAAAAAAATATTTGATCTGGCAACTAGTTTTGTATTGCTTTTACTTTCTCCAATTTTAATTTGGACATCTAATAACAAGTCTAAATATTTTAGCAATATTTTGAATGTACTTATTGGAAAACTAAGTTGGGTTGGTTATAAAGATTCACAAAGCAAACGTTACAAAGGAATTCGTAATGGCGTTTTTTCTCCTACTGAAATGCTTGAAGAACTCCCTTCTGATCCTGCTGTTACTGACCGATTGAATGCGCTTTATGCAAAGGAGTATAAAGTTTATAATGACTTAAGAATTGTGATGAAGGGAATGTTTCGGTAAGTTAACTACTCTTCTTTTCTGGATACGGTCCGCGTTTATAAATGATCAATCCATTTAAAAAATTTCTTAATAATTGGTCTCCACATTCTTTATAATTCGGATGATCTTCTTTGCGAAACAATGCACCTAACTCACTCTTGGTAACTTCAAAATCAGAGAGCTTTAAAATCTCTATAATGTCATCATCCTTTAATTCAAGAGCAACGCGAATCTTTTTTAGGATATCATTATTTGTGAGCATCGTGAATTATTTTTTATTGAAAGTTCTTAAGCGCAAAGCAGTTAATACTTGTTTTGTTTCTGCAGAAAAATCTCCCTTCATCATCCAATCGTAATAGGAAGGTTCCTTTGAAAACACATCATCAACAGTTCTTCCCTTATGCTTGCCGAAATTAAAAACTTCTTCTTTCTTATCATTAAAAACAACCCTGCCAGCTAAATCCACATTCTGATTCATTGCAGTAAATTGCTGAAGTCCTTCTACATCTTTGGGTAATTCAGGGTAACGTTCTAGCTGAGCAATGAATACTTCGTAGGTAGCCAATATATCTGCTTCCGCACTATGTGCATTAATAATTTCTTTATTGCAATAAAATTTATATGCAGCAGCCAATGTTCTTTGTTCCATTTTATGAAAAATATTTTGGACATCAACCATTCTTCTTCCTTTCATATCAAAGGAGAAATCTACTCGTAGAAATTCATCAACCAATAAAGGAACATCGAATTTATTAGAATTATATCCAACTAAATCTGCATTGCCAATGAAGTTTGCAATCTCCAAAGCTAACTGTCCGAATGTTGGTTCGCTGGCAATATCTTTATCAAAGATTCCATGTACTTGAGACGCAAATAATGGAATTGAAATTTCTGGATTTATACGTTTTGTAAAAACTGGTTTATCACCATTCGGCATTAACTTCAAAATACTAATTTCAACAATTCGATCAGCGCCAACGGTAACACCTGTAGTTTCTAAATCAATAAATGCAAGTGGTTTGTTAAGAGTAAGATTCATAGATTCAAGTGTAATTTTCTCGATGGAGAATAAGTCCAATTGTGATGACAACAAATCAATATTTGTTTTCGATTTTTTTGTCATTGTTAAATTAATTTATAAACTATTTATTGGAACTTAACTTCCAAATAAACTTTAGTTGCAACTGTTGGATCAACAGTAATATCCGCATCTGCTTTCCCAAGTTTAGCATGGCGCAATGTTACTTTATACGATCCCGCAGGAACCGCAATATCGAAATGTCCAGTCGCATCATTCGTTTCACAATTCGCAATTTTACCGCCTGTAGTTGCATTCGTTACTACAACAAAAGCTCCCTTTGCAGGTGTTCCCACGCTTGTCATTGCCGCACCTTGAATCCAAACCATTGGAGTCGAAACTAACGCCTTATCGGTTGTAGCTTTATAAATATCATAATCACCTAATCCAGAATCACGCACAGCAGAAACATAAAACGTTTTACCATCAGGCTCTAATGCAAAACCAATATCATCATATGCACTATTGATTGGAAATCCTAAATTTTCTGGTGTTGAGAAATCTTCACTGCTACTTGCCAAATTTGATTTAAACAAATCGTATCCTCCCATACTTCCATGACCAGTTGAACTAAAGAAAAACGTTTTGCCATCAATCCACATGTAGGGATTATCTTCATCACCATTCGTATTAATTTTATCTCCAAGTCGTGTTGGCTTACTCCATCCAGTTGATTCTGTTCTTGTACACTTGTAAATATCTTTCCCTGTTTTACTACCCGCCATTTCAGCAGAAAAATAAAGCGTCAATCCATCTGGTGACATACACGCTCCTGTTTCCATAGTTTTTGTAATGAAATCTTTTCCTAATGATACGGGCTTATCCCACTGCTTACCTTTTAATTGTGCAATATAAATGTCTCCATTTGATTCAGGACTTTCACGGTATAATAACATTTTATCACCATACGGATTGATATACATTGCTTCTTCGTAAAAAGCAGTGTTCAGATTTACGCCTGCATTTTTTGCTTTACTTCGAGATGTATCATTTTGAAGAAAGAAATAAACATCAGATGTTACATCTCCAAGGTCGTCTGTTAATCCACCAGTATTTCCTTTTCTCTTTGACGCAAAATAGATGATGGTATCACTCACACCCATCACTGGTCGATAATCTGCTGACGGAGAATTAATTGTTTTTCCAAGATTTTCAAAGGTGACGTTTACCGGATTGGCAGTTAAAGTTTTTGCAGATGTCGACCATTCTACCCAATCATTAAATTTCAACTTCGCATCAACATTGCCCTTCTTTTCAACTCTGTATTTTTCAAAATATTCAATCGCCTTTTCATACAATCCAGCATAATGATACGCTCTTGCTAAATCAAATAAAACATCTTTAGGTTTATCCTTTGTATTTGCATTGGCAGCATACTCTAACATTGGAATTGCCTTCGCTTTATTGATATTGGTATTCAAGTAACATAAACCTAATTTGTAATTATACTCTGCATTATTAGGTTCAGTAATTATTAGTCTTTCGTATATTTTTATTGCTTGATTATAACCCTGTGATTTGAACATGTCATCAGCCTCTTTTTTAGCTTCTTTTACATCGTCCTTTAAATATGGTTTAATTGTAGGCTGTTTAGTTTGTGCCGATAAGAATAACGGCATTACGAACAAGAATAATAGGATGTATTTTTTCATAGTGATTTTCAATAAACTGATCTGCAAAATAAGATAAAATATGCTTTATAACTCATAAAAACTCAACAACAGATTACCCGAGTTATTCACAATTGGCGTCCTTTCCAAGTATTTTTGCTGAAAGGTTGAATAAGAACGAGTGTTATGATAAAAAACGGATAAATAATTGACATCATTAACCTATCGATGAAGCTAAATTTAACCTCACTTCCTTTTAGTGATTCAATGAGTAATAACCATTCTGGAATTGCCCTAATAGCTAAAAACACAAACGGAAAAACAATCCCCATAGGAAAAAGAAAACAAGATGTTATCCAAGACACTGTTGTAAGTATTGATGAAATGGTTATTAAAATACCAACGAACCATACATAAGACTCATTGTAATAAATTGTTTTACTCGACCATCTTAACCTTTGCATTAATAAGTCATGGAAATTTTTTTCGGGAGAAGTTGAAACGATAGCATCAAACGCAGGAAGTACTGTTCCAGGGAATAATTTATTGATCTCAAACATTAAAAAAGTGTCATCGCCAGATGCTAAATGATGGTGAGAATTGTAAGCACCAACATTCAGCCAGGCCTCTTTTCTAAAAGCTAGATTAGCACCTGAATTTAACAGTATCCGCTTTTGCATTAGTGCCGCAAAACCCGATGCTTGTAAGTTGGCAAATTCCATCGCTTGAAATTTTGACCACCATTTTTTATTATCAAATTCAATCTGCACTAATCCACAAATCATTTTAGCGTCAGTATTTATTGAAGGATGGATTAATAGTTTTAACCAATCTGATTTAAAATGTATATCAGCATCAATTGTTACAATCCATTCTGCATTTGATTGTCGGATACCAAAATCTAATGCCGCTTTTTTTCCATAAGTATTTGTCAATGAAAAATGTTTTTTTAATGCTAATTGCTGAAGGGTATTATCATCGCTATGGTCATCCACAAAAATAATTTCCAACTTATCGGACGGGTAATTTATAGCTGCTAAATAACGGAATAAATTAGGGATATTTTTCTCTTCATTCCTTACAGGAATAATAATAGAAACAGTTGGCCATAACGTAACGGACTCCCACTTTGAAATAGTTGATGTGTTATGATTTCTCCATGTTAAAAAATAACCCAACAACAATCCTCCGTAAAGGATATCAAAAAATAAAGTAAGATAAATTAAATTGTTCATTTGATGGATTACTAAACATTTTAATGCCAACATTTTTAATTATTTCATTGCAAATAAAAATCCTATTCAAATTTCCCAAATCGAATATACAACAGACTAAATGCACCAAGTAAAGCTGGTAAGGCTAAGTTAATACACCATAAACTAAATGTACTTATTAATATTGCTGCACTATCATTGGTTACAGTTGCGAATACAACAAGATTTATTCCACCTCGAACTCCGAGTTCTCCTAAGGCTATACTTGGAACAAGGGTTATTACAAGAAATGAAATTGCCGATAATTCCAAACATGTCAGGTAATTAACATCAATATGAAATGCTTTGAATAATAAATATTGCTGTGTACAAAAAACAAAGTACCGTAACAATGAATACAAATAGGTCATTGCCAATTCTCTTTTGTGAAAATGCGAAAATACTTCACCGAAATTATTATATTTTTTTAACCATTCAATTTTCTCAAACAATAACGACAACTTTGGAACTCTAAACCATCCTACCATCAAAAAAACTACCGATATAACAATGGCAATTTGCAATAGTACGATCATCATTTGATTTGATGGAAGAATTGTTGGTGTATAAAAAAGCAATGCTATAAAACCTGCTTGTATTGTAACTAATAGTTGCGCTGAACTCCCAACGAAAGCTGCTAAAGCGCCTCTAATACGATGACCTTCTCCGAGGTGTAGAATCCTTCCTGCAAACTCACCAACTCTATTAGGTGTAAAAAAACTAATTGTTGTTCCAGTGAATACACTTCTAACGGCTTTCAAAAAACTAATTGATTCAACGGTTGAAGCAAGCAACCTCCACTTTTGTGTCTCAAGTGAATAATTAATTAACATTAAAATCAGACTAGCGACAATCCAATATCGGGAACTTCCTGTTGTGAGCGAATTTAATAAACGTTCACTATCATGAATTAATGATGCCCTACTTTCTATGTGATAGCCAATGTATAATAATGAAACAAGCACTGCTACAATTTTAGCTATTACGAAAAGAATATTTCTACTTTGTACTTGCATTATTTATTTGTTGCTTTTAAATTAATACTTCCATTGAATCTCATTTTATTCGACCCCTTCAGGGTCGTCATGTAGGGGACTTCATAATCTATAATCATGTGACCCCTTCAGGGTCAAGGTTCTTGGTGGTTCTTGATTGCTGTTAATATTATATCTGGTTCCAAAATAATTATAGAATTCATTCATGAATAATGTTCATGGTGGTTCTTGATTGCTGTCAATTAAATATTTCGCTCCAAAATAAATTTTGATTTCATTAATGATTAAGGTTCATGGTGGTTCTTGATTTGCTACTAATTAAATATCTTCAAAAATTACGAAAAAAACTATCATCACTTATACCAATTGCAAATATGTTTTAGTCCGAAGATGCGATGTAATTTTTTATCAAGACGATTTTAAAAATCGTTGCATAGCCTCTGCCTACGAAACTATTTTTTATAGAAGTATTGATGAAAAAGGACAAGTAGATTAGACTAAAACATATTGGCAGTTGGTATTACAATGATTTAAAAATCCATAAACCCAAAAAACCGCTATGGGATCATCTCCAATAGCGGTTTATATTTTTCCCTAATTGTATTTTAGAGAATTATTTTTTTTGATGATTATGCTTGTGCTGTTGGTCCACCAAAATTCATCGGTAATCCAACACCTTCACTTTGCTTAATAACTCCATGAATGCCTTCGTACTTGCTAACGTTATCTGCTAATGCTGTTAACAAACGTTTTGCATGTTGTGGTGTTAATACGATGCGGGCCTTTACACGCGCTTTAGGAACACCAGGCATTACTCTTACAAAATCCACAACGAATTCTGCATTAGAATGAGTAATGATTGCTAAGTTTGAATAAATACCTTCTGCGATTTCTTCAGAGAGTTCGATGTTCAATTGATTATTTTGATTGTTCTTATCGTCCATGATGATTTCTATTTTGTTGATGTAAAATTTTCACATCAAAAGTTATTAATTGGTTTTGTTTTTAACAACTAGCGCAGGGAAAATAACCCTGCGCTGATGTTTCACTTTTATTTTATGATTAAGAATTATGTTATGCTTCCTGTGCTTCTTTCTTTGAAGCCATTAACAAATCATACTCTTCTTGAGAACCTACTATCAGTTTCTCATATTCGCGCATTCCAGTACCTGCAGGAATTAAATGTCCAACGATTACGTTTTCTTTCAATCCATTTAAGGTGTCAATTGCTCCACGGATGGCTGCTTCATTAAGAACCTTTGTAGTTTCCTGGAATGATGCAGCTGAAATCCAGCTCTTCGTATGTAATGACGCTTGTGTGATCCCTTGTAACAACGTACTTGATGTTGCTGGAATAGCATCACGCGCTTCAACTAATTTCATGTCTTTACGTTTCAATTGTGAATTCTCATCACGTAAACGACGAAGTGTAATTATCTGACCTGGTTTAAAGCTTGGAGAATCTCCCGGCTCCATCACCACTTTCTTGTCGATGATCGCATCATTCTCTTCACCGAAATCAATTTTATTTACTGATTCACGCTCAAGGAAACGAGTGTCTCCAGCATCTTCAATAATCACCTTACGCATCATCTGACGAACTATCGTTTCAAAATGCTTGTCGTTGATCTTCACACCTTGTAAACGATATACTTCTTGAATTTCGTTTACAAGATATTCCTGTACTGCCGTAGGTCCTTTGATAGAAAGAATATCACTTGGTGTGGTTGCTCCATCAGATAATGAATGCCCTGCTCTGATAAAGTCACCATCCTGAACAAGGATATGCTTACTCAATGGAACAAGATATTTTTTAATTTCACCATCACGTGCCGTAATCACAATTTCGCGATTACCACGTTTGATTCCACCATAACTTACTACTCCATCAATTTCAGAAACAAC
>JANXSD010000165.1 GCA_025352785.1 Bacteroidota bacterium | reverse complement strand
TGCGCAATGGACAACAATTTTCTCTGACAGTACACATAATATTGGGGATATTTTTTGTTTGAATAAAGATACTTGTTGGGTTTCCGGAGATAAAGGATTATTTATGAAGACTACTGATGGTGGTATTAATTGGAATAAAATACCAATGGATACGTCAAAAGATTATTACGGGCAATATTTTATTACAGAAAATATTGGGTTATTATTTGCTGCACCAAATGAAATACTGCGAACAAGCGATGGTGGAAATACCTGGGTTTCAACTTTTCCTAATACTAATTGTCCTTCATTAGTTTTATATAATAGTCACGCAATAAATTCGGATACCATTTTTATTCGTGGTTGGTGTAATAGTTTTGATTATACGTTAGACGTAACTTATGATGGAGGCTTAAATGTTAATGAAGTTACTCTCATTCATCCTTGTTCTTTTCCAAATAATCTTTTAAATAAATTATATTTTCCAAATGATTCAGTAGGTTATGCAGTAGGTTATGATGAAATTTTATACAAGACTATTAATCGAGGGATTTCATGGAATAAAATTCACGAAGATTGTATTAATGGTTATGATATCTACTCGATGTCATGTTATAATGATACGATCTGTTGGTTTGCTGGTAACATACCAATTTACGGATTAAAATATAGTACTGATGGTGGAGTTAATTGGATTTCATATTTGACAAATCAAGTTGGGATAGTAAGAGATGTTGCTTTTTTTGCAGATGGGAATGGCTATATTATAGTTGATCATGATATCTGGAAGACTACTGATTTTGGAGCAACATTTTACCTGCAATATAGACTAATTGATCCGGGGCCAATAGCAAGTGCAGGGTTAGATAAATTTTTCTTTTTATCATCGCAAACGGGTTATGTACTTTCCCAACATTCAGTTATAAAAACAACCAATGGTGGTGGGCCGGTTGGCATTAATGAGCATCAATCATCCGCTTTGGTTTCTATATTTCCAAACCCATCAAGTGGAGTATTTACAATTAGTAAATTTCAATTGTTAAAAGGACCTTGGCATGTACAAATATTTGATAATCTTGGAAAACTAATCTTTCAAAAACAAAATATACAAGATAAAGAATTAGAGGTTAATCTCTCCGATTTTAATGAAGGATTATATTTCGTAAAAGCAATTGTAGGAAATAAATCAAGTGCAGGAAAGGTGTTGATTGTGAAGTGAGAAATAATTTGTGAAACTGGTATGTATAAATTAAAGCAAATAATTCTATGTATATTTCTAACTATAGGGATAAATAATAGTATTTCTGCACAATGGTCAACTGTATATTCAGACAGCACGAAGACTGTCAATGATATTTTTTGTTTGAATAAGGATACATGTTGGGTAACCGGAACAAATGGATTATTGGCTAAAACTATAAATGGTGGAGTAAGTTGGAGTTTAATTCAAATGGATACTACTAAATCATACGGTGGAATTCATTTTTTAAATGATTTTACAGGATTTTTGTTTGAATCACCTAACACTTTATTGAGAACAATTGATGGGGGAAATACATGGATTGGTAACATTCCAGCAACTTCCCCTTGTATTGGAACGTCATTCGAAAGATATGATTGTCACGCGTGTACTGCGGATACAATTCTATTCATTGCAGGATGCTTCCCATTAGATGTAGGTATTTCTTATAGTTATGATGCTGGTTTAAATATAAGTCCCTTTAAAATTCCATTTAGTTGTGGGTTATCAGGTAATCAACTCGTTAATTTTTACTTTTCAAGTGATTCAATTGGATATGCTTTTGGAAATAATGAATCTATATTTAAAACATTTGACAAAGGGTTGACATGGGTTCAAATACATGAAGGATGCACTGGTAATGGAGATATTGATATTTCGGGAATGTCATGTTATAATGATACTATATGTTGGTTTGGAGGTTATACGCCTCATAATCCATTTGCGTTAAAATATTCTTCAGATGGTGGTTACACCTGGAACCCCTATTTAACAACTCAATATGTTTCTCTTAGAGACGTTGCATTTTTTGCAGATGGTTCTGGATACTTGCTCTCAGGAAATAAAATTTATAAAACATCAGATTTTGGAATTACCTTTAATTTTCAATACCAATTATATTACCCTATTCCCCAATTTCAATTTAACAAATTTGCTTTTTTAAATTCTCAAACAGGTTATGCAATATCCACTCATTCAGTTATAAAAACAACCAATGGTGGTGGGCCGGTTGGTATTAATGAGCATCAATCATCCGCTTTGGTTTCTATATTTCCAAACCCATCAAGTGGAGTATTTACAATTAGTAAATTTCAATTGTTAAAAGGACCTTGGCATGTACAGATATTTGATAATCTTGGAAAACTAATCTATCAAAAACAAAATATACAAGATAAAGAATTAGAGGTTAATCTCTCCGATTTTAATGAAGGATTATATTTTGTAAAAGCAATTGTAGGAAATAAATCAAGTGCAGGAAAGGTGTTGATTGTGAAGTGAAAAATAAAATCACTTCACCTGCTTATCCAATATTTCATTTCCTGTTCTGAAAAAATAAATGAACCAGGTTACCGATCCGAAAAGTTTAAAGGCATCTTTCATAAATGTATCCTGAGGAATAGGAAGCGGAAATAGTTTAATGATGGTCGACATTCCCAAAAAGAAGAATGCTAATCCTAGCACCAGGAAATCGCTTTGTAACATTCGTTTTCTAAAACGCAATCCCCACAGTAAAAAAATATTTAAGTAAGTAAGTAATACTGCATTTTCGGGGATAGAAAAATATTGCGGAAATACGTATTCATGCAATTGATAAAGATCATCGAGTGTTAATAGTAATGTAACGAATCCACTTATGATCATGAAAAATAAATCTTGTTGTAGGTAACGTACATTCATTATACGCGATGCTGTAAAGAAGCAAGAAAAAAATGCACAACTCCAAATAATAATTCCTAAATTGGAAAAGAAACCCAAGTAAAAAGGAGCTTTCATGATTGCCGTAGGATCTTTTGTTAAATAATCCAACGGAATATCTTTTCTTGTTGCTGCATAAATTGCGAAGAGCAATGCTAACAATGTTAGCAACCAAGAAATTAATAATACTGGTGTGGTGGTTCTAAATTGTGAGGCTAGGCTACGCATACGCTTTTTAATTTCTGTCGCCTAAAATTTGTCGCTTCTGCAAATTGAACTCGTCTTCTGTAAGTAATCCCTTCTCGCGTAAGTTTCCTAATTTTTCGATGCGCTCCAATTTATGATCGTAACCCTCCGTTGTTGGTGTTGCAGAAAAAGTTGATGTTGCAGTATTCGCAAAAATTTTTGAAGCAGGTTCACTTTTCTTACGCATAAACATCCATATCACCGCAATCAAAAGAAATATCCCAACAATTAAATTAAAAATAAACAGTATCGACTTGGTATGTGATGATTGAAGCTTATCGCCTTTTGCACCATTTAACTCTTGCTTCAAATTTGTATTCTCTACTGCTAATTGTACTCTAACTAATTCAGCTTCTTTGATACTTGCCTTTTGTGTTTTTAATAATTCTCGCAATGAATCTTGCTGTTGGGTCACTGCTAAAAGTAAACTCGTTAAGCTATCCGTTAAGGCTGATCGTCGAAAATACTTTTCGGGAGAATTTTGAATTTGCTTATTCAAAGAATCCTGACTGACAGCAACGGAATGAGTAGTTTGCATCATCACCAAAAGGAAACTGAATGTAAATAAAGTAGAAGAGATGAGTCGAGGGAAACGCATAATCAGGTCAAACTATCAGATTGGCAGGTTAAGGTACAATTATCTTTGGCAAAGTTAACCCTCTAGCGCATAAATTCTAGCCTTTTCTAGCATCTTTTGAACAATTCACTATTGATATACCTAATTTAATTAAAGTTTTAATATAATCCATGACTTTATCAAAGGTAAGAAAACAATATTTAATTCATGAAAAACCTGCATATATGGATGATAGAATTGTCGTGGATTGATGAAGATATAGTCGCAGACATCACAAAAAAAATCATCTCAGCCATCTTCAAGCTCTGATAAACGAATAGCTTCTTCGTGAAAACAATTATCAAACTAACCAGTTTTAAATGTTAAATGCGATTAACTTTTTTCTTCTTATTGCCCAATAAATCTAATTAAAAATAACAATGCTTCTGTAAGGTTCTACTAAGTCTTATTAAACATTTCTATTCTTAATCAGTAAAAACAGGAACTAAAATTTTAATAAGACAGTTAAAAATTACCAAATGACACGAAAACCACAAGCTATATTTTACATCATTGCGCTGTTTATAGCTAGTATAAATGTAAATCTTCAGGCACAAGTTGGGATTGGCACAAATACGCCAAATGCCTCTGCAATTCTTGATCTTACGGCTACCGATAAAGGCCTATTGGTTCCAAGAATGACGCTCGCTCAAAAAAATGCAATTCCCACTCCGGCTACTGGCCTGATTGTATTCCAAACAGATGGAACAAGCGGAACTTACCAATACAATGGTAGTACATGGGGGATCATACTT
Organism: Bacteroidota bacterium; assembly: GCA_025352785.1. GTDB lineage: Bacteria > Bacteroidota > Bacteroidia > AKYH767-A > OLB10 > JANXSD01. The sequence continues at coordinate 15,057 of JANXSD010000165.1, read as the reverse complement.
TCAGGTACCGATGCTTGGAGAATCACAGGCAATACGGGTACTTCTGCAACATCAAATTTTATAGGCACTACCGATGCGGTCGACTTCATAACCAAAACAAATGGTACGGAAAGAATTCGTGTTAGCTCAACTGGAAATATTGGAATTGGTAACGCATCACCTGGAAGTGCATTAGATGTGAAAGGAACAATTCGCTTGAGTGGTTCCACCTCTGGTTATGTAGGATTTTCTCCCGCTGCAGCTGCTGGTTCTACCACCTATACATTGCCTATTGCCGATGGATCTAATGGTCAACAATTAACAACAAATGGAAGTGGTACTTTAAGTTGGGCTGCTGCAGGTGGTGGTGGAAGTGGTTGGAGTTTAACAGGAAATTCAGGCACAACAGCAGTAACAAATTTCATTGGAACAACTGATAATATCGACTTAACTTTTAAGAGAAATAGCACCACTTCAGGAAATATAGGATTAGCAACAACATCGTTCGGCGTTTCATCATCTGCATCAACAACAAATGGAGCAGCCTTTGGAACCTCTGCAACAGCAACGGGTGCCAACTCCATAGCACTTGGATACAACGCACAATCAATGATGGCGAATGGCGTCGCTATTGGATCAGGATCACAAATACAACCTGCGGCAGGAAGTACAGATAATATTGCCATCGGTTATAGTGCAAATGTTACTGGCGGAAGTGCCTACTCCTACTCTACTGCAATTGGTTCATCAGCGCAAGTACAAAACTCTAACGGACTTGCAATAGGAAAATCAACCTATGTTAACTCGCAGTATGCAATGGCTATTGGTGATGCTGCACAAGCTCAGGGAACATCCGCACTTGTTATTGGACAGAACGCTTATGCGAATGGAACTAGCTCGATTGCGATTGGTAGCGGAGGAATTTCCAATAAAACTCAAGCATCAGGAACGTATTCCATTTCGTTAGGTTATTATGCCTTTAGTAATAGTACGGATGCAATTGCAATTGGTAATCATGCACAAGCACAAGGAACAAACTCTTTAGCTATTGGGTCAAACTTGTATAATGGTTCAAGTAATACAACAGCTATCGGAAATTCAAGTGTTACTTCAGTATTATTTAGTGGCGCTGCCTCAGGTGTTAGTAAAGCATTCATTGTTGGAAATTCTTCATCGAATGGGAATGGTGCATATTTAACAACTGGTGGAACATGGACGAATTCCTCTGACAAAAATTTAAAAGAAGACATTGCTTATGTAGATGGCGAATCAATTCTTAAAAAAGTTTCACAACTAGAAATTAGTCGTTGGAAATATAAAGGTACGGATGAATATCACGTTGGTCCGATGGCTCAGGATTTTTATAAATCATTCGGATTAGGAAACGATGATACGCATATAAGCACGATTGATCCGTCAGGAATCGCATTGATTTCCATTCAAACATTAAAAAAAGAAATTGATGAATTGAATGATAAGAATACATCCTTAGATAACAAATTAAATGATCAACAAAAAACGATTAATGCAATGCAGTTGCAGATAAGTGATTTGCTAAAGAAGATTAAATAATTATTTAAAAAATTTCTAAATTATTCTTTCCATGAAAAAGGCAAAAAAAAGAAGTCCAATATCGAAGCTAAGTATGAAATTTTCTACGAGGATGAGTCTTCGTTATCAAATTGCATATAGAACGTCATTGATCATGTTATTGGCTATCATTCCTTTTTCTATGGAACGTTTTTTTTCGTCTGAAAATGCCTTAGCGCATACGAAGTCGACTAAAAATATTTTTAGCAATCATGACAAAAAAAATGATGCCGCGATTTCAAGAAAAAAAGACTCTGAAATAACTTCATCACCTAATGCTAATAAAGTAACGATCACCTCTATGATAGCAGCAGATGCTATTAGCAATGGAATATTATTTATTAATACGAATACCATTTTTGCTACGGAAGGATCATTTACAACTTCATCAATAGGTACAACAACGAACAAAGGAGATTTTTATGTTAAAGGTGACTGGATCAATAATGGGAATTATGCAGTAAGTACAGGTAAGGTTAGTTTTTGGGGAAGTAATTCGCAAAATATTAATGGAACAACGGCAACCGAATTTTATAATGCAGAAGTAAATAAAACATCAAATGGTATCACGTTGAACAATGCAATTACTGTGGATAATATTTTAACATTAACGCAAGGGGTGGTCAATTTGAATTCTAATAAATTAACTTTAGCAAACTCTGATACAACTGCAATAGGATTTACCACAGGATACCTGCTTTCTGAACAAACAAATAATGCAAATAAAGTTCAGTGGAATATTGGAAGCACAACTGGTAGTCATGTAATTCCATTTGCTACAACGAGTGCAATCCCTATTCCGTTAACACTTAATCTTACCTCAGGCACTATAGGTAATATCACAACATCCACATTTCCTGTTGGAGCCAATAATCAACCTTATCCTACTTCACCTGATTCGGTGCACAATATGAATAGTGCTGGTGGTATTGATAATAGTGCGAACGTTGTTGATCGCTTTTGGCAAATTGACAGAACAGGATCAACCGGAATTCTTACTGTTACTTTTACCTACGCCAATGCAGAAGTTCCTGCTACTGGCGCATTAAATTTAGTTGCCCAACGATTTAGTAATGTTGCTGGTTGGGAAACACCTTTGTCGTCACAAGTATTTAATGCGACACAAAACACGGTAACGACATCGGGAATTACTTCCTCTGGTGTTTATGCTTTAACACAAAGTAGTCATACTTTACCCATTAAATTATTATCCTTTAAGGCAATATTAAATGCAAATAATAAAACGGAAATAGTTTGGGCAACAGCAACAGAAAAGAACAACGATTTCTTTACCATCGAGCGCTCGAAAGATTTAAAAGAAATCGAAACACTGGCAAAAGTGAATGGTGCTGGAACAAGTTATATTACAAAAAATTATAAAATTCTTGATGAGCATCCTTTCGAAGGCACATCCTACTATCGTTTAAAACAAACCGATTTCGATGGCAAATTCGAATATTTTAATTGGTGCGCTGTTCTCAATTCGAAAATATCAAAAGAAGATCGTTTGCATATAGACAAGCTATTTCCAAATCCATTTTCTGATCAATTTACAGTAAATTACTTTGATCCTATCAAGGAAGAGATCACTTTACAAATAATTGATCAAAGTGGAAGAATTGTTTTCACTGATCACACCACTTCCTATCAAGGTATCAACACCTATTCATTCTATAATAGTATTGGTTTAATACCAGGAAATTATATTTTGATTCTTTCTTCTGAGAATCAAAAGGACAGTATGAAACTTATCCGCAATAATTAGAGGCTGTTTAAATTTCTTTGATAAATAATTTTATTTGAAAGAATAAAATAAAATACGATTTTTACCTTTTAAATTTCCTTAACAGAAACAGGTATTAATCATTATGAAAATAATTTTAGAAACTTCCCGATGTTATTTAAGGCAATTAGATCCATCATTGGATGCAACAATTTTTTTTAAATTAAATAATGATTTGAATGTTCTGAGATTCACTAGAGATATTGCTTTCGAAAATATTGAGGCTGCAAAAATATTTCTTCAAAACTATAAAGATTACGAACGATTTCAGATAGGTCGTTGGGCGGTTATTTGTAAGCTGGATGATGAATGGTTAGGATGGTGTGGATTAAAATTTTTACCTGATGCAAACGAAGTAGATCTTGGTTATCGTTTCCTTCAAAAATTTTGGAACCAAGGATATGCAACGGAAACAGCATCAGCATGTATTAAATATGGTTTTGATAAATTATTGCTTGATCGAATTATTGGTAGCGCGGAAAGTGCTATTATTGGATCCATTCGTGTTTTAGAAAAATGCGGAATGGAATTTATAAAACATATCAGCTTCCATGGAAATGCAGGTGTTGAATATGAATTACTAAAAGATAAAATCTACAATAAATAAAAATAATATGCCGATTATAAGAGCAGTACATGGTATCGATCCACAATTTGGAAAAGAATGTTTTCTTGCAGATAATGCAACTGTTGTTGGTCAGGTAATTATGGGTGATCAATGCAGCGTTTGGTTTAATGCAGTGATTCGTGGAGATGTGAATACGATTGTGATGGGCAACAAAGTGAATGTTCAGGATGGAGCGATCATTCATTGTACGTATCAAAAATGTGGAACTATAATTGGCAATAATGTTTCCATCGGACATAATGCAATCGTACATGGATGTACACTTCATGATAATATTTTGATTGGGATGGGAGCCATTATTATGGATAATGTAATTGTTGAATCCAACTCCATTATTGCTGCAGGCGCTGTTGTTTTGGAAAATACACATATTGAAACAGGGTCGATCTATGCTGGGGTGCCTGCAAAAAAAGTAAAATCGGTTGCTCCAGATCAATTTAAAACATTGGTGGAAGGCATTGCGAACAACTACATTATGTATTCCGAGTGGTTCAAATAGATTGTCGTTTCATTTTATCTGCGAAAGCAAACCAAATAACATTTGAATTTTTAGATACTATTTTCAATATTTTTTTCGTTGTTATGGCATAAAATCCTTGACGATCCTATTAACAGGTTCATGTTAGCAAAAGGATGACAACATCAAATAGCATATAAGCCCCTGCTTCTACCTTTACACGTTAAGCGAATTCGCGCTAAAATTTAATGCTACTATGTCGTTAATACTTCAAATACAACAAATTGGTGCTGTAACCACCGATACTTTAAACCATGCAACTTCACAGGTTGTTGTTCCTGCTACCGCCGTAGCGCCTCTGCCAACACATACATTTTCACTCTGGGAAATGGTATTGAGTGGCGGTCCGATCATGATTCCGATTGGATTACTTTCATTGGCTGCGGTATTTATTTTCTTCGAACGTTATTTCACGATCAAAAAATCGTCGAAGATTGATACCAATTTCCTAAATCAGATTCGCGACTTTATGCATCAAGGAAATGTTGATTCAGCGATCTCCCTCAGTAAAAATACCGACAATCCTGTAGCCAAAATGGTTCATAAAGGATTATTACGTTTGGGCAAACCAGTTAAAGATATCGAAAGCGCTATCGAAAATGTAGGTAAGCTGGAGCTTTATAAGATGGAGAAAAATCTGAGCTTACTTGGAACAATCGCTGGTATTGCTCCCATGTTTGGATTCTTAGGAACGATCTTCGGAGTAATTAAAATTTTTTACAACATTTCTTTGGCAGATAATATTAGTATTGGTTTGATCGCAGGTGGACTATATGAAAAGATGGTAACGACAGCATCTGGTTTGATGGTCGGTATATTTGCTTATGTTGGATATCACTATTTAATCATCATGATTGATCGAGTAGTGAATAAGATGGAAATAAATGCCATTGAGTTTATAGATCTTCTCGAAGAGCCAGCAAAAAAATAATATTCACCGATCCGAAAAATCATTTAAAGCTATTATGGATAGCAAAGTTTGCTCACGTCCTCATCGCTTTTAATATTCTTTTAACAACGGATTTATAATGCAATATCTTTCATGAAAATACAAAGAAGGAACCGACACAGTACTGAATTAAATACATCATCGTTAATCGACATCATGTTTTTTTTGATGTTGTTTTTCTTAATTACATCTACGTTAGTTAGTCCTAATGTGATGAAACTTTTATTGCCAAAAGCAGACAACGGAAAGGCTATGTCTAAACAAAATATTACCGTTTCTGTTTCAAGTGATTTACTATATTATGTTGACAACAAACCGGTTTCTTTTGAAGCGCTTGAGCCAACCATCTTACAAGCTATTGCCGGAAAACCTGATCCAACAATTATTTTAAAGGTTGACAAAACACTTCAGATACAAAATCTTGTTGACCTCTTGAACATTGGAAACCGAAACAAAATCAAAATGGTTTTGGCTACTGAAAACTCTAAAAAATAATTTAAGTTTTGACCCTCTCCATTCGCCAACGATCACTATTGCTTACTGTGTTTATTCACGCAGCAGTTTTTCTTTTTTTGCTTTTTGCGATATTATCAACTCCCGATCCTCCAATGGGCGGTGGTGAAGGGGTACTGGTAAATATCGGATACATGGACATGGCTACTGGTGAAGAACAGCCCATGTCGGAGAATACAACTGAACAACCTGTTATTAAAGAAAAGGTTCAGCCGCAAGCTAGTGAAGAAGCGCCTGTAATTACGCAAGATGTAGAAGATGCTCCAGTAATTGAAAAGAAAGAACCAAAAAAAATCATCAAAAAAGTTACACCTGAACCAATAAAAGAAACAGTAGTTAAAAAAGTCGAAACGAAACCTGTTGTTGTTGAACGAAAGGTAGATCAAAAAGCTATTTACAAAGGAAAAACGAATACTTCTACATCACAAGGAACAGCAGCAAGCGGTCAAGGTGATCAAGGAGATCCTTCAGGTGATCCTAATTCTAAATTATATGGAAAGCCAGGTAACGGTTCAGGCACAGGCGATGGGTTAGGAACTGGAAGCGGTTCAGGGAATGGGAACGGACCTGGAGTATCCTACAATTTAACAGGAAGAAATAAAATTAGTTTGCCAAAGGTTATCGATAATTCAAAAGACGAAGGAAAAGTAGTTATTGATATTGTTGTGGATAAAAACGGAAAAGTCGTTAGTGCTGATGGACCTTCCAGAGGTTCAACAACTACGAATTCGAGTTTAGTAAAGAAAGCAAAAGAGGGAGCATTGAGAGCAGTATTTTCACCAAGTAAAGATGGTGTTGAAGAACAAAGAGGTACCATCACTTTTAATTTTATCAATCGGTAACATCGTATAGATAAAATAAATATCACCTTTTAGTTTAAAAATTTTTTAGAGTAACATTACCTATTTCAAAAAATTATTCGCTGATACTTTGATGTTTGAACTTAATGATTGCATGTTAAATAACACCTTTTAATTTATAAATTTTGGGGAGTGACATTAACTATGCTAAAAAACTATTAGTTGATACTTTGATGTTTTAACTTAACGATTGTACTTGTTAGATAACACCTTTTTATTTATAGATTAAGGGAGTGATATTAACCAAGGTAAAAAAACTATTAGCAGACAATTTGGTGTTTGAACTTAACGATTGTAATTGTTAGCTACGCGAATACTTTTTTTAGGTAAAATAAGGACAATTTAATTTTTTTAGGGGATAACTACGTATCCCTCCCTACTCAAAATTATAAAAAAATATTGACTTAAACGGGCACAACCGAATATAAGTGTTTGTAATTTTCTAAAAGGAAAATTCAAATAGATTTCCCTACAGAAATACGCTGAAGTAGTAACGAAAAATTGCACACTACAAATACTATATTCCATTTTAAATTCAATTATACCTTTTTACCAATACTTAAAAAATCTGGCAGTTGAATACCGTTATTTTAAAAAAAATTATGGAAAAATTATTTATTATGAGTGAAAACCAGTTATTCACTTTTCACTAATACTTAAAAAAATATATCTGCCAATTGAATGCAGTTATTTTAAAAATAAAATTACAGGAAAATTATTTATGATTAAAAAATAATAAATAAATAAAGTATATAATTTTTACCAATTTTAACTTCTTTGATAGTCATTTAAAATTTATGTAATTTTATTATGTAGGATTTGGTTACTAAAAAAATTATAATTGGTACAATACCAACAATAGGCTATTATATAAAAACCCATTGCAAAAATTTTGCAATGGGTTTGTGTTTTATTTCTCTTTTTACCTATTTTTATTTCAGTCAATTATAAAATTAGTGTGGAGGGTTTTCCTTGTTTTCCTTACGATTCGGATCACGCTCTTGATTATTTCTGTTGGGTTGCGGCCGAACGTTTGGACTTCCTTCCCGATTTTGATGCTGAGGTTTCTGTTCAGGATAAGGCTGATTTTTATCTGGAAATTGTTGTTGTGGTTGTTGTTGTGGCGGTCGTTGTTGTTGTGGTGGATTTACAGTAGGACTTCCTTCACGATTTTGATGTTGCGGTGTCTTCTCTGGTGGAGGCTGGTTTCTATCGGGAACTTGTTTTTGTCGTTGCGGTTCGTGTTGCTTTCTATCTGGAGCTTGTTGTTGATGATTCTTATCAGGAATTTGTTGTTGGGGAGACTGTTTTTTTTTCGCTGGTTGATTTTGATTAATATTTTTATCCATTGGTGTAGAATTAATTTTACCAGGAGATTTAGGATTATTCATTTTATCACCTGGAGAATTTGTTTTAACAGGTTGCCTTTGATCACCACTTTTTACATCTCGCGTTTTGATATCCTTTCCCTGATTATTTTTCTGCGGCTTGTACTCACTCACTTTAGAAGGCGTTAATTTTTTATCATTCGCACCTTCACTTTTTATTTGTGGTCTGTAAATTTTAAAATCATTTCCACTTTGCTTTTGCCCAGGATGAGAATCATCATGTATTACTATTGGAGAAATTTTCCTAGTAGTCAACCTTTGAAAATCTTCTCTTTTAGGACCAGCAACATAAACGACATTTCTACTATTGTCTCTGCCAGTATTAGTAATGACCGTAGAGTTTTTAATGATGGTAATATTCTGTGAACGGTTGATATAATACCTATTGATATCTGCTCGATTCAAATCACGATCTCTAACAAACCTCCAGCGTTCATTGGGAACATTATATCCGCTACCAAAAGATGCATCCACAGAAATTCCAGAACTCATAGGAGCCCATCCATAATATCCATTGGAATGTCGCCATGTAACCCATGCTGGTCCCCATTCCGTATTTGGAAACCATAACCATCCATAATAGTTATCATAATTCCATCTTCCATAATGAAAAGGTGCCCATCCCCAATTATAATTCGAGACCCATGTCCACCCATAATCTGTAAATACCCAATGACCATTGGAAGAATAGGGACTAAATCCAGTCTCAACAGCGGGAACCCAAACATATCCATAATTGGGGTAATTAATCCATTGTCCGTAAGGGCTTAATTCATCATAAAAAACTTGATAAGTTACCACAACCGCTTGTGCGGTTGATTGATTTGGTTTAATCCAAAAAAGAAATAGTAAGACAACAAGAATCAGCTTCCTTTTCATGAATAATTTTGCATTTAAACTTTAAATAGTATTTATTATAACTAATTCGGATTACTTTACTATTGCAAGTGAATTATCTACTTTTAAAGGAGTGAGTTCACCTCGAATAATAATTGTTTCACGAACACGCGGCTGACGATGCCATCTCGGATGACGATAAACGGGTGGTGGTCCGGGAGCGCGAACGGTTGCATAACAGGAGGAGAAAAAAAGAATTAACAATATGCCAAATGTGAACAATAAATTTTTCATGATTATTGATATCGAGTTTTTTACAAATAAGTATGCCAGTATAAAAAATGGGAATAGGTTACACAACCAATTTATCGGATTTGACAACTAAATAGCTAGAAAGTTTAATAAAAAACTATTAATTTTCATATTGCATAAATAAACCGTAAATTCATTTTATTTACTAGATCATTATCATAGAACTACTATTCTCCCATAGTAAATTATATTTGTGGTGAAATGAATTATAGCGAAACCATAGAATATCTATTTTCAGCGTTACCCATGTTTCATCGTATTGGCCCAGCAGCCTATAAAGCAAACTTGGACAATACTTATTTAATGTGTGAATTACTAGATCATCCAGAAAAAGATTTGAAATGTATACATGTAGCTGGAACAAATGGAAAAGGTTCCGTATCTCACATACTTGCCTCGATATTACAATCGGCAGGATTTAAAACTGGATTATATACTTCCCCTCATTTAAAAGATTTCAGAGAACGTATTCGCATCAATGGTGCAATGGTAAGTGAAGAATGGGTAAGTGATTTTGTAAGTAAACATCAACATTCCTTTGAAGAAATCAAGCCTTCATTTTTTGAGATGACCACTGCGATGGCATTCAAGTATTTTCATGATCAGCAAACAGATATTGCTGTCATTGAAACAGGTTTAGGCGGGCGATTAGATTCTACTAATGTACTTGTTCCTCATGTATCTGTGATAACTAATATTGGATTAGATCACATGAATTTATTGGGTGACACCTTAGAAAAAATTGCTATTGAAAAAGCTGGAATCATTAAATCAAACATCCCAATTGTAATAGGTGAATATTCTTCTACAACAAAATTAATTTTTACCGACAAGGCAAACATGTTAAATGCGCCGATTTATTTCGCATCAGAAAACTTTAAAATTATTGCACAAAATTATAACGCACTTGAAGAATATCAAACGGTAACTATCATTAAGGATCATGAAGATTTTTTAAAAGATCTTAATTGTGATCTAACAGGAAAATATCAATTAAAAAATATAACGACGGCCATACAAACTGTTTCGATTCTAAACCAACTCGGCATTCACATTTCCGAAAATAATATACGGGATGGATTAAAAAATGTTAAAAAAAATACAGGACTTCAAGGACGTTGGCAAATAATAAACAGATCACCAATTACCATTTGCGATACTGGACATAATGAAGATGGACTTCGTGAAGTATTGCCATTGCTTCAAGAAATTCCGCATGATAGCTTGCATATTGTTTTAGGAATGGTCAACGATAAAGAGATAGAAAAAATATTGGAACTTTTTCCGAAAGATGCGACTTATTATTTCTGTAAGGCAAATATTCCTCGCGGATTAGATGCCGCTATTCTTGCTGAAAAAGCATCACTTATCGGATTAAAAGGAATTGTTTTTGCCAGTGTTGAATCTGCTCTACTAGCAGCGCAAAAAAATGCATTAAATAGCGATATTATTTTTGTTGGTGGAAGTACGTTTACGGTTGCAGAAATTATTTGATTTACGATAAAAATGGTGAATCAGAATGAAAAATCGAAAGTGACAGTTGATGCCGATGAGTTTGTAAATAGTATGGTATTTTTACTCCAAGTTTCAATAGAATTTCGATGACGAATTGCTATGTAAAGCATTTGGCCACTTAGCAATGCGGGCAAGGTCATAAACGCATTTCCATTTATATGCAATAATGCCTTCTGAGAATAAACAAGTGTTAAGGTGTTTGATGAAGTATAAAAATCCACCATTACTGAATCGCATGCAGAAGGATCCGTACTCAAACCAGCATCATACAAAACAGGATTCATTAAGTGAGTTTGACTATTGTAAAATCCTTGAATAAATGATTTAAAATTCAATTCAACTACATTGCAATTATTTGCAGTTAAAGCTACTGCCGCCGACCTAATACAATCGGTTAGCACGGAAAAACTTCCAGATGTTTTAGCATAAATACTTTGTGTTGTTGCTCCAGTATTCCATAAATAATTTGACCCAGAACTTGATGTTAAACGAATAGAATCTCCAGCACAAAATGATGTCGTTCCAGAAATTGTAATAACAGGGAGAACTGTATATTTTAACACCACATCATCTATTCGATGCGACGTATTTGTTCCATTTTGAATAAATTGAATTCTCAAATTTGTGGTAGCGGGAATAGAACCTGTAGCTGTGACTAATGTCCATAAAGTTGTGTTTACAGCTGGAAAAGAAAGTGAAGTGTAATTAATTCCATCAGCGCTAACTTTCACTAATAACTCAGAACCATTCGTTAAATTATTTCCCTTATTCAATGCAAATGATAATGCTAATCCAGATATACCACTCGTATTAATATTTGAAATAATAAAATTTTTACCAATTGTTGTTGAAGAAAAAAAGATGTTCCCTGCTCCACTTACACCAGCATAGCCTGATGATGCGGAAGTGTTACGAACGTCGGCAGTTCCACTCATGGTAAGATTTACACTTTCGAATCCATTCGCACTTTCATGCGCTGGAATTAATGTAGTTGTTGGAGCTGATCCCATATTTTCGTGAAAGACAATACCTGCGGAAAATGGATTTACTACTGTTGCAATAACTGTATTAGAAATAGTTGTACATCCATAAACATCACTTACCGTAACGGAATAATTAGCTGCAGTTGCTATAGAAATAGATTGTGTAATTGCTCCATTCGACCACAAATAGGAAGTTGCAACATTAGAATTCAAAGTAACTGTTGATCCACTGCAAATAGAAATAGGTCCGACAGGATTGATGTTTGCAGTTGTAAGTGATGATGTTGTTACATTTTGCGTAACTGTAGGCATTGCATTATTAGTAGAAATAAAATCATTTGCACTATAAGTCGATGCATTAAAAAGATAATTTCCATTCGATGACATATTATAAGTGCTGTCAACAATAATTGTTACGGATGCACCTGACGCTAATGATCCCATATTTACAATTTTAGAAAAATTTTGTGTAATAGATTGGGGATTCGTTGCAGTAAAATTAATTTGAACATTATTGATAGTAAAATCAACTACTGCCGCATCATAATTTTTTAGTGTTACGATTAATTTTTTATTCGTCTTGTTGCATGGTGTAATTACAGGATTTGTAAAAGCAGTTAAGCCTACGTCAATCGAAGTGTAATTAAAATTAAAAGTTGACACTACTGGTAAATGATCTGAACCTTGATACAATGCATCTGCAACAGTTGAAGAGACGGCAGCATTTGGCATTTTATTTATTGAATCATTATAATGATTACCATCGTTTCCATAAGCAGATAATGAATTCGCAACATAACTCACTCGACCTCCTTGTTGAATAGCTTTTGAAAACAGAATCATATCAAAGCGATCATCTAATCCACCAATGGAACCTCCACCAAAGGCATGTACACCTCTTGTAGATTGAGTATGATAATTTGAATAAGATGGATTATTCCAGGTACCAGTTAAATTAATTGGATCAACAAAATGTCCTTCAACACCTGAATGAATTTGCAACAATTTTACATAAGAACTTTCTGTTGAATTGTAAATATTAAAATCACCACAAATAATAAACTTCGAACCAAGAGGTAAAGCATCCGTTCGTTTGCGCAAGCTATCAATTTCAACGGCACGTTGCAATTCATTTGCTGATCCAGTACTTGCCTTTAAGTGTACGGCATAAATACGCAGCGTATCGCCAGAAGCCAAATGAAGTAAAGTGAATTCGCTGATATCGCGTAAATCAGTGTGAACTGGAATATTCGAGATGAATTGAAACTTTGATGTTTTATAAAAGATGCCGTTATCAGAATCGGGACCATCAACAAAAGATCCCGCCGAATAAACATTTGCTTGAGCATTCAACACTTTTGTCAAAATTGAATTCAGACCAGCTTGTGTACTAATTTCCTCCACTACTAAAATATCTGGATTAGCGCTATTGATACTTGTTCTATAGAATGGATTACGAAGAGTAGTATCAGCGGCAAATCCACCAGAACCTCCGTAATTAAGCAGATTATAAGCCATAACTTTTACTAGATCATTTTGCTGAGCGAAACAATCCTTAGGTAAAATAAACGATAAACTTAGAAGTATAGTTGTCAGAAACAAGAAGCGTATACCTGCCGAAACAGATACAACCTTTGCGACAGAAATGATTCTCCTTAATGAAGTTATATACACTATAATCGTTGAGATTTAATCCGACAAATTGGCTCTCCCCCGAGATCCTGAATGTTTATTAGAGTGCAAAGTACAATTAATTATAAATACTTACAAGTACTTGGCTCACTAGTTTTTATAGATGCATAGTAAAACCAGTATTGATTGAAGGTTCGATAATTCCCAATAGTATGATTTTCAGCATTTAAAGTATTTTCTATTATTAATGTAATTTAGTTTTATATTTTTTTGGAGTTAGGCATTCTATCTCTATATTTGCAGCCCCGTTGAATAAACGACAAGGGAGTATAGCTCAGCTGGTTCAGAGCATCTGCCTTACAAGCAGAGGGTCCGCGGTTCGAACCCGTGTGCCTCCACAAAAAAGCCTGACTCATGTCGGGCTTTTTTTATGTTTAAATTCGTATGTTTTCAATAAGATCTGATCAATAGCACTAACGCATAATTAGATTTACACTACTCAGAATAATACCAAGTGTATATATGAAATAGTGCATTGACTCTTTCATAAATTACAATGATTAGTGGCTACTTGAAAGTAGTTCTACGTTCATAAAGGTATTGCGTGAATCTACAAATATGAATGATGTTGAAAATTGCCAATCATATTGGATTATGTGCAATGTGTATACAGTATAACCCAACGGTACAAAATGCATTCAAGCATGGTCGAAGCACACATTAAGCATCTACTATTACATACACTCAATACACAATGCGCATTGAAATCCACCGTTTGTTTATTAACTCAATTTGTTGACGATACATTCTATCGCTATTTTTAAAAAAAAATGCTATGGCTAAGTTGGCTAAAATTATATTGATCATAATCTTCTGTATTCTTTCTATACTTTCAGTAAGTTGCATATACATTTACTTTAATCTGGATCAACTAAAACAAGTAGCCTTAAAGGAACTGAATAAGCATTTAAAATCTGAGCTAAAAGTTAGTACGATTGCTGTTAATTTCTGGAATTCTTTTCCTGAAGTGAGTATCTCATTTAATGATATTAGCATCGCAGATCCACTTCGTAAAACGGAAACATTAATGCATGCCAATCATTTGTATTTGGGCTTTGACTTTTATGAGATCCTTCATAAAAATTATCGTATTCACTTACTTGAATTGGATAGTGGTAGCGTTAATCTGTATGTTGATAAAAACAACCAAGCTAATTACAATATACTTAAAGAAGATACAGCACACTCTAATAAAACAAAGGATCCATTTTCGTTTCATCTTCAAGAGCTTATTTTACACGATGTGCATACAGTTTATATTAATAAATCAAAAAAGCTTAGTTCTGATATATTTCTTGATGATGTAAGTTTTAGTGGCGACCTGGAAGCGGATCGTTTTGTGATGACCACTTCTGTGAATGCGCATGTTCTATTAATTAAATCCGATGGTAAGGAATTGCTAGTGAATAAAAATATTTCGTTGAACACGGCAATAAATGTAAATAACAAACAAGGTGTTTTTAATATCTCAAAAAGTAAATGTAAGGTTGAAGAATTGCAGTTTCAGTTTT
>JANXSD010000057.1 GCA_025352785.1 Bacteroidota bacterium | reverse complement strand
CGGATCCAAATTTGACCGCTAACATGACTATTGATTCATTGAAAAAGATGTATCAAGATTCCATTCTTTACCATTCAGGGAACATAACTATTTCTAATGATTGGATTATTGCTGCTACAGTTGTAGGTGATGATCAATCTGGAAATTTATATAAGACCATGATCATTGAAGATGCGACAGCGGGTATTGCAATTCGTATTGATCAATCAGAATTTTGGCGAAATTATCCAGTAGGTCGTCGTGTATTTATTAAACTGAAAGGTTTAGTAATTGGTGGGTATAAAGGATTAATTCAGATTGGAGGATACGTTGACATGACAGCAGTTCCTTTTTCTGCAGCTACGATACCATCTACACAAATTGCGAAGTATATATTTCCTGGTGTATGGGGATTGAAACCAGTTCCATCAATAGTTACAATATCTGATCTAAATGATCTTTTAAAATGGCAAAATCGTTTAGTGCAGATCAATGATGTACAGTTTGCTCCTGCAGATACTATGCAACCTTTTGCCGATGCTATTAATCTTTTATCAAAAAGCAGATACCTAGTAGCTTGCAATACTACAGCTCCGAAGTTAGCAGCTTATACAAGTGGTTACTCGAATTTCGCATCACAACTTACACCTTCTAAAAATGGTCCTATTGTTGGAATATTTTCAGTTTATACAACGGGTCAATTCATCATTCGTGGTATGGAAGATCTTTCGATGATGAAGAATGATTATTGTGGAGATGGGTCTGGTGTATTACCTGGAATTATTAGCGAAGCATTTCCACTTACTACCATTGGAAGCCCAATTAATCGTCCAGGTTGGACGAATGTTGCAGTAGTAGGAAATAAACAGTGGATACAAAAATCATATCAAAGTGAGCAATATGCTGAAATATCAGCTTACCAATCTGGTCTTGCTAACATGGAAAGTTGGTTAGTAACTCCAGGATTCAGTTTGACAGCTGGGGATACTTTAAGCTTTAAATCAGAATATGCATTTTATAAGCATGATGGTTTAACGGTTTGGATTTCGAATAATTATACTGGAAATCCAGCTACAGCTACATGGCAACAACTTACGTGTACCTTACCTGTATCAAGTACAGGAAACTACACTTGGGTAAATTCTGGTGATGTATCGTTAATTGGTTTGGGTCTTACAGGAAATGTTAACATAGGATTTAAATACGTTGGTGATGGCACTACAAACACAACAACATTCCGTATTGACAATGTTCGCGTGAGATAAAAAATAACAAGTAATTAAAAAACCCTGAAGTATGTGCGAAGCATTCTACTTCAGGGTTTTTTTATATAAAATATAATACCCTCGTAGAAAAGTTTTAATTGCAATTCTCAACATGAACCTTTACGGATTAACAAACGAACTTGTAACGCTTCCAACACCATACTATTTGTATGATTTGGATCTTTTAAATCAAACACTTTTGGTTGCTAAAACCGCTGCGAAAAAATACAACATTCATGTTCATTATGCACTAAAGGCAAACCATAATGACCCTCTTTTAAAAAAAATTATTGCAACAGGATTTGGTGCTGATTGTGTTAGTGGACCTGAGATTGAAAAAGCACTCGAATCAGGATTTAGTAACGATAAAATTTTAATGGCTGGTGTTGGGAAATCAGATCAAGAAATTGCATATGCATTAGATGCTAACATAGCTTGTCTTAATTGCGAATCATTAGAAGAATTACAAGTAATAGCGACTATCGCTTCTTCAAAAAAACTGATCGCTCCTATTGCATTACGAATAAATCCTGATGTAGCTTCTTTCACACATCAATACATCACTACTGGGACAGAAGATGATAAATTCGGAATTGCAATTAATGATTTACAAGTGGTATTAAAATATATTCAAGAACAACCTTCATTAAATCTCATTGGTTTGCATTTTCATATTGGGTCACAAATTAGTGATAATTCAGTTTTTGATGCTTTATGCGAACAAGTGAATAAAATAAATAAATGGTTCATCAATCAAGGAATACAATTGCCCATAATAAATATGGGAGGGGGGCTTTCCATTGATTATTTAGATCCTGTCAAAAATTCGATTGCAAATTTTGATGCTCATTTTTCCAGACTTAGGAATGGATTACAGATTAGCGAAATACAACAAATTCATGTAGAACTAGGCCGATCGATCGTTGGGCAATGTGGCAATTTAGTTTCGAAAATATTGTATAAAAAAAAGACAGCAAAAATAGAATTTTTAATCCTAGATGCTGGCATGACGGAGCTGATACGTCCGGCATTATATCAAGCTTTTCATCATATAGAACCACTTGAAATTACTGACGATAAATTACCATTGCATAACTATACTGTTGTTGGGCCTATTTGTGAAAGCAGTGATACTTTTGGGAAAGATATTTCACTTCCTCTTTCCGAGCGTGGCGACATTTTAGTTATTCGAAGCGCGGGTGCTTATGGTGAAGTAATGTCGTCGAATTATAATTTGAGAAAGAAAGCAACAATTTTTTATATGGAGAATAAAAAATTATTGCTTTAGTATCATGAGAAGTTTTCCGAATGTTTTTTACGATAACCCCATTCGAATATAATTGGGAAGATTAATAATGTAAGTATCGTTGCAGAAATTAATCCGCCAATTACAACTATTGCTAATGGCCGTTGCGTTTCTGATCCAATTCCGTGTGATAATGCAGCAGGCATTAATCCAATTGCAGCCATCATAGCAGTCATAATCACAGGACGCACTCTCGAGGCTACACCTTCCCGAATAGCTTTTGAGAGTGACATCTTTTGTTCCAGATTTTTTTTAAATACCGATATTAAAATTACTCCATTCTGAATACAGATTCCGAATAATGCAATAAAGCCAACACCGGCTGAGATCCCGAAAATAGTTCCTGTGATATGCAATGCTAATATTCCACCAATCAATGCAAATGGAACATTTAGCAAAACTAAACCTGCATCGCGAGCATGCCCGAATGTAATAAATAAAATAATGAATATGAGAATCAGGCAAACGGGCACTACTTGCAATAAACGACTTGTTGCCCGCACCTGATTCTCAAATTCACCTGCCCATTCTATGTGATATCCTTTAGGCAACATGAGCGACTTCACTTGATCCTGAGCAGTTTTAATTGTGCTTCCCAAATCTCTACCTCGAACAGTAAATTTCACTCCAATAAAACGGTTATTATTATCGCGATAAATAAATGCGGGGCCTGTAACAATTTTAACTTCTGCAATTTCTTTCACAGGAATTTTATTACCACGCATCGTAGGCACCATTAACATTTTCAAATCTTCTTCCGACTTTCGGTATTCCTTCTGATAACGAATCCTTACATCAAACTTACGTTCACCTTCGTAAAATTGCGTTGCAGTCTTTCCTCCAATTGCCATTTCAATTACGGCCTGAGCATCCGCTGTTGTCACACCATACGCCGACATTTTACCTTCATCAAAATGTATACTCATCTCAGGCTGACCAATGTTTCTTAGAACACCTACATCATGAACTCCCGGAACTTCTTTAATACGTTTAACAACATTATTCGCAAGCGTATCGAGTTGTTCTAAGTTATCGCCGAAAATTTTTACAGCATTGTTTGCATTCATTCCAGCGACAGCTTCTTGAACATTATCGATGATAGGTTGAGAATAATTGTATTCAATCCCAGCATATTGTTTTAACGAAGAATCCATTTCATCAATCAATTGCTCTTCCGTAATATTTCGTTTCCATTCCTTTTGAGGAGATAAATTTACTTGACACTGCATGTAATAGAAACCTGATGGGTCAGTACCATCATTGGATCTGCCCGTTTGCGACAATACACCTTGAACCTCTGGAAACTTAAGTAATTTTTCTCTGATCTTACTCACCATACTTACTGTTTCAGTGAGCGAACTACTCATTGGCATCTTTGCTTCGACCCACAAAGCACCTTCATTCAATTGAGGCAAAAACTCCGTGCCTAAAAACGATGTTGAAAATAAAGTAATACCTAAAATTGAAAAAGCAATGATTGCACTTTTCTTTTTATTCGCAAAACATTTTTCAAATGCGTTCAAGGTAATTCTATTCAAGAAATCGACGAATTTATTTTTCTTTTCTCGTACATTTTTTTTCAATAATATAGATACAAGAACTGGGACAAGCGTTAGCGTAAAAAGTAATGCACCAATTAAAGCAAAACCCAATGTATAAGCAAGAGGTGAAAACATTTTCCCTTCTACTTTTTGAAAAGAAAAGATAGGTATCAATGCAGTGATGATAATTAACTTTGAAAAAAAGACTGCTTTTCCTAATTCACCACCTGTATTCTTAATCCATCCTAACTTTATTCGTTTATTAAATGGATCCATTCCTAATTCATTCGCTTTATGATCGAGCATAACAAACAATCCTTCGACCATCACCACTGCACCATCTATGATAATCCCAAAATCAATAGCACCTAGCGAAAGTAAATTTGCCGACATACCTCGTAACCTCAAACAGATAAAAGCAAATAATAAAGCGAGAGGTATAATGATTGAAACAATTACTGTTGTACGCCAATCCGCCATAAAAACTAATACAATAACAGTAACGAGAATAATACCTTCCAGCAAATTATGTAATACTGTTTCAGTACAAAACTGCATAAGATTATCACGATCATAAAACGTTACAATTTTCACATCCGCAGGTAAAACATTTGTATTAAGATCATTTATTTTTTCTTTTACTCTTGCTAATACTTCACTTGGATTTTCTCCTTTGCGCATAACAATAATCCCTTCCATCACGTCATCACTATGATCCTTACCAGCCTGACCAACACGAGGCGCATACGATTCCTTTACATCAGCAACATTTTTTACAAGTATGGGAGTGCCGTTAATATTATCAACGATAATATTTTCTATATCACTAATATTATCAAGCAATCCAATTCCACGAACAACATAAGCTTGTCCATTTTTCTCAATCACATCCCCACCCACATTGATATTACTTTTCGCCACTGCACTATATACTTCGAGCGGTGTGATATCGTATTTCGCTAATAGTTGCGGGTTAACACTTATCTCATACGTTTTTTGTTGACCACCAAATGCAACAATATCTGCAATGCCAGAAACACTTCTAAGTTGACGATCAACAACCCATGTTTGGAGAGTAAGGAGATCACGTACATTTCTAGTTTTACTTTCGAGAGTATATCTATAAATTTCTCCAGTTGGTCCATACGGAGGTTGCACATCAGGTTCAACTGATTCCGGTAAACTTACACTGTGCAGTTGATTATTTACTTGTTGCCGAGCAAAGGCATCATCAACGTCATCATCAAAAATAATTTTAATTACCGATAACCCAAACATCGTAATAGATCGGACATTTGTTTTACGTTGTACAGAATTCATCGCCACTTCAATTGGTACAGTGACGAAGCGTTCAATCTCTTCTGCACTTCTGCCATTCCATTGTGTTACAATTATTATTTGTGTATTGGTAACATCAGGAAATGCTTCAATGGGTGTATTTAAGTAACTTACAATTCCTGCAATAATTAAAATGAATGTTAGAAAGAATATGAAAAACTTATTCTTCAGAGAAAATCCTATAATATTTTTTATGAATTTATTCATTTCTCAATTAGTCATTAAGTGCATCATAAACTAACAAATGATAACGATTAATTAATCGTTCCTCTACTTTCAATCCAGAAGCTACATATGAAATATCACCAACAGATTTATACAACTGTATCTCACGAATTTCAATTTCAGTTTTTGAATGGTATATCAAAACATAATTCTTACTGTTATCAAATATTATTGCTGAGGTTGGAATCGAAAGCATAGATTCTTTTTCCTTGTATTGAACTAATACATTTGCAAACATCTCTGGCTTAAGTCGGTAATCTTTGTTTTCAAGTTTAATGCGCACTTTCATTACCTTCGATTCAGGATCAAGCACATTATAAACTTTATCCACTTTCCCTTTAAAAATTTTATCCTCATAACTTAAAGTAGTTACATTAGCATCATAACCTTCTTTAATTTTTGATATATCCGCTTCATAAACATTTGCACTCACCCATACTTGATCTAGACCAGAAAGTGTAAATAAATTTTCGTTATTATCTGATCTCAAATGAAAGCCTGGATTAACTTTTTTCTCAACAATAAATCCAGCGACGGGCGCTCTTAAAACAACATTACCATTTTCATCAATAGAATTTATTTTAAAAACATCTTTTAATCGTTGCAATTCAGCATTGGATTTTAACACTTCTCGTTGTGCTTCTAATAATTCCTTATCGGAATTAACTCCTGATTTATTTAATGCTTGGTTTGTTTCGAGATTACGTTGAGCTATAGCGGCATTTCCTTCGGCTGCAATTTTATCCTGACGGTATTGTGCTACTTCAGCACTATGTATCACAGCAAGTACTTGACCTTTATTCACAAAATCACCTAACTCTACTTTCACTTCACTTACTTCCCCTCCTACTAATGGATAAATTTTTATCATTTTATCCTCGTCGTAGGTTATCTTTCCAGATAATTTTAAAACATCTTCCACTTGTGTTTTATGAACAGTATCGATGCTAATCATTTGCATCATCGTATCACTTAAAGCAAATTTTACGGGCGACTCTGACTCCTCTTTAGGCTTATTACATGAAGTTGCTCCAAGTAGCAATAAAATTGGCATGAACAAAATAGATATAAATTGATTTCTCATTTTTTTTAATTGTTAATTATAATTCTTCCACATGCAAAATTTAATTCTTCGGCAGCATTAAATCGGTTGTTTTGCAATTGGTAAAAAGCCAAACTAGTTTCTTTAAAATTTTCAAAATAATCTAAAAATTCAAGCAAGCTAATCATGTGCTCTTTATATCCACTAGTGATTCCGTCAATCAGCTTATCATTATCGTGCTTGACAATGTTCGACGATTTTTGGAGAATATTCTCAGCATCATGCAACCGTAACCACGCCTTATCAACATCGGCCTTTACTCGGAGTCGTGAATCTTCTGATACTTCTTTTGCTTCTTCAATTCTATATTGAGCAGCATGAATATTTCCCATATTATGATTCCAAACAGGGAGATCAAAAGCAAGAGTAATAGAATTGTAATTTTGAATATAAGAGCCGGAACGGTCATAGTTTATACCTAGTGTTAAGTCTGGAATTTGTTTTGATTTTTCGATAGCAAGTTGTACATTATTCAACTCAATATTTGCTATTGTAGTTTGCAAATCAAATCGGTTAGTATAGGCCGTATCCAATAGTGCAGCGTAAGAACTATTTAAAGAAATTAAATTGTTTATTTTCAATTTATCAATTTGTGGAATTACAATATGAGCTAACGTATCACCTGTAAGTAGCATCAAATGATTTCGGCTCTCCATTTCTTTCTGTCTCAATTCGGCTTTCTCATTTTCAAGATTAAATTGTAGCGACTCTAATCGAGTAATTTCTCGAAATGGAATATTTCCTTCCTTATATTGCGTTTGATATGCTTCCAATAATTTTGAAAGTAGATTTAACTCTTTATCATAAACTGCAATCGATAGAGAAGTAAAATAGAGATCGTAAAAAGAAGTTCGCAACTCATATTTAAGCGTTCTCATTAAATCATAAAATTGATATTGGCTCATTGTAGTAGCTAATTTCGATGCCGCAATTCGCTTATTTCTTTTACCTGCCAGCTCTATCAGTTGTTGTATAGATGCTGCCGTTTCGCCATTCGATGAAACATCGAACCACTTATTTGTTTGCTTGTTATATGCACCCTGATCAATAGTTAATATTGGATTACTCCATAATCTTATTTGCATCTCGAGCGCTTTGTTAGCATTTATCTCATATTGTGATGCAAGAAGGAGGAAACTTCTATTTAAAAAAGTTTGTTCAACATCATTCAAACTAACCTTTAATGTATCATTAGGATTTGAGGCTTTAGTTACGCCTATATAGCATAATTGAAAAAAAGAAAGGAAGAAAACATAATTCAACAATCGTTTCATAAGAAGCACTTCATATTCATTAATGAAGCAAACCTATGCACCAGTTATTAGAGGGTAATTAGGAAATTATTAGAAACTCATTAGAATCATACAGTCTTCATTATTGGAAAGATTACCATTACATCGGTTCCAAAATTTAAATCCGATTTAATCGACAAAACACCTCCATGTAAACGAATAATTCTATCGGCTAAAGCTAGGCCTATACCAGTTCCTGGAAATGATCTGGCATTAGAAGCTCGAAAAAAAGTTTCTCTAATTTTAATAATTTCTTCTGCTGGAATGCCAACGCCACGATCAGAAATTCCAATTTCAATTTGCTGCTGACTAACAATGAGGGAGATCACAACTGGCTTATCCTTAGAAAATTTACAAGCATTATCAACAAGGTTTAATAGTGCCGTTTCCAATAAATTATGTTCGCCTAAAATTTCCAATTCCTCTTCCCTATTAGGCATTTTCTTAAATTGAAGCTCTAAAATTCTATCAGGATATTTAGCCGTTATTTCATCTTTTATCTCTAATAATAGTTCATCAATACGTATTTCATCTTTACTTACCTTTTGAAAATCAAGATCACTTTGTGCAAGACTTAATAATCCATTACTTAAATTTTGAAGTCGTTCCGACTCTTGCAAAATAGAATATAAAACCTCCGTATGTTCTTTCTCTGATCTACTCATTGACAAGGTCACCTCTATGTTGCCGATAATAGAAGTAAGAGGCGTTCTCAATTCATGAGAAGCATTGCTCACAAATTCCTTTTGTAAATCAAAAGAATTTTCTAATCGCTCTAGCATTTTATTAAAAGTGATTGCTAATTCAGCGATTTCATCTTTACTGTTTCCGATATTTAGCCGAAGATGTAAAT
Source organism: Bacteroidota bacterium (assembly GCA_025352785.1). Taxonomy (GTDB): domain Bacteria; phylum Bacteroidota; class Bacteroidia; order AKYH767-A; family OLB10; genus JANXSD01. Next base: position 9,141 of record JANXSD010000057.1, on the reverse strand, counting down.
TAGTTTCTGTAATATTATTTGCTTGATCTGAAATATCGGAAACGGGTTTTAGCATGAGTTTAGTAAAATATCTACCAATAAAAAATACTACGACGATACAAAATAAAAATCCAGCAATAAGTACTTTTCGCAATTGCATTAATTTTGTTTGCCCAATTTCATCAACGGCAGATGCAATAATAATAAAATCACCTTGGTTGTCATCATAATTAATGCCTACAATTTGTCTATTATTTATTTCGAATCGAAACTCCTTATCACTCCTAATTTTATTGATGATCCATGGCTGAAAAGTTAAGCGATCGCTACTATCGACAAATACTGGTTGATTATCTTTATTGTAGATTCGAATTATTTCTTGAGGTAAGGTTCGTAAATATTTATTTCTAAACTTTATAATATTCGCATCTGTATTTTCATCATTCTCCAAATAAATATTGGCAGCAACGAATGCTCTTGAATGTAATTGTTCATAAAAATCGGCGCGAGCAATAGAGCTTGATAATGCATAAATATAAAAATTTAAAGCTAAAAGAATCAGCGCAATAATTCCAGTGAAAATAATCGTTAACTTGTTTTTAATTTTCATGGTATGTCAATCATTTTCTTCACGAAATATATATCCCATACCGTAAACCGTATGAATTAATTTAGGATTAAAATTTTTATCAATTTTATTGCGTAAATAATTCACGTATACATCAACAACGTTAGAGCCATTTCCGAAAGAGCTATCCCAAATATTTTCGGCTATGTCGGCTCTTGATACCAGAACACCTTTATTGTTGAGAAAATAATTCAAGAGATAAAACTCTCTAGCCGTTAACTTAATTGGAATGCCATTACGTTTTACTGATTTATTTCGGTGGTTTACCTCCAGGCCACCAATTTCTGTAATTGAATTTATTTCTGGGCCATATTTTCGTCGTAATAACGCACGGATCCTGGCGAGTAATTCTTGGAACTTAAAAGGTTTACGTAAATAATCATCAGCACCATTATCTAATCCGTTAACAACATCATCCGTAGATCCAAGCGCTGTAAGCATCAAAATTGGAATGTTCTTACGCGAACGAATCTCTTTGCAAACCTCTAAGCCATTCATCCCTGGCAAGATTACATCTAATAAGATAAGATCGTATTCCTTTTCGAGTGCCATCTTAAGTCCCATCTTACCGTCATAAGCAACTTCAACATTATAGGACTGTTCTTCTAAACCTTTACGGATAAAAGAAACCACATTCACTTCGTCTTCTATAAGAAGAATTTGCATTAGCTTAAGTTTTTCGAATCAGCGAATGTAGGATGCGCGAACATTAGAATAACATTTAGTTAGTTCTCTTCATATTTAATTCAGTTGCTAATCACATAATTTGAAATTTAGATTCTAAATTTTTATTCTGAATTATCTACGATTATTTAGCGTATCCATGTACTTTTGCACCCTTCTAATTTCTTTCTTGTATGCAAATTATTATTCAATCGGCACTGTTATCGGTTTATCATAAAGATGGGCTTGATACAATTGTGAATCATTTGCACCGTTTAGGAGTAAAAATTTATGCTACTGGTGGCACTTTCGATTTCATTCAGCAAATGGGAATCCCAGTTATTGCTATAGAAGACATCACTGGTTACCCATCAATTCTTGGTGGACGAGTGAAAACATTACATCCAGCAGTCTTTGGGGGAATACTAGCCATCCGCAACGACCCAAACCATCAATCACAAATGGAAGAATTCAAATTGCCATTTCTTGATTTGATCGTTGTTGATTTATATCCGTTTCAAGAAACTGTTGTTTCAGGAGCCACGGAAGAAGAGATAATTGAAAAAATTGATGTTGGTGGTATTTCACTCATTAGAGCTGCTGCTAAAAATTTTAATGATGTTTTGATCATACCAACGGTAAATGATTATCCCCGATTAATTGACATCCTTGAAAATCAAGATGGTAAAACATCTTTTGAGGTAAGAAAGTCGCAGGCATTATCTGCATTTAAAGTGAGCAGCAGTTACGATACCGCAATCTTCAATTGGTTTGCGAGTAATGATCAAGATAGGAATTTGATCGCAATACCATCCGATTGGGAAAGCAAGTCATTGCGTTACGGCGAAAATCCACATCAAAAAGCTAGTTACAAAGGAAATTTATCGGAAGTTTTTCTTCAACTTCATGGAAAGGAACTTTCTTATAATAATTTATTAGATGTTGATGCTGCATTAAACCTCATCCATGATTTTGAGGAACCAACGATGGCAGTTATTAAACATAATAACGCATGTGGAATAGCAAGTGATGCATCCTTATTGCAAGCTTGGGAAAAAGCATTGGCTGGTGATCCGATTTCGGCATTTGGTGGCGTAATCGTAAGTAACAAGATGATCACGAAAGAGATAGCGTCCTCCATGAATCAGTTGTTCTTTGAAGTTTTAATGGCTCCTGGATTTGAAGTGGAAGCATTAGGGATTTTAAAAGGGAAGAAAAATAGAATTCTTTTAGAGATAAAATCTTATACTAAGTCTGTACAAAATTTTCGAACGGTACTTAATGGAGTTCTTGTTCAAGAGCCCGATAATAGCACCGAAAAAATGGAAGACATGAAAGTAGTTACGATGAAAGTTCCTACTTCAAATGAATATAACGATTTAGTTTTTGCAAATAAAGTGGTGAAACATAGTAAAAGTAATGCAATCGTACTAGCTAAAGATGGGCAGTTGTTAGCGAGTGGTGTAGGACAAACATCTCGCATTGATGCGTTGAAACAAGCGATCGAAAAAGCAAAACACTTTGGATTTTCTATTGAAGGATCGGTGATGGCATCGGATGCGTTCTTCCCCTTTCCTGATTGTATTCAGATTGCACATGAGGCAGGTGTGACTTCTGTAATACAACCAGGAGGCTCATTACGCGACCAAGATTCGATTGATGAAGCCAATAAATCAGGTATGGCGATGGTAATTACAAATATTCGTCATTTTAAACATTAATACGTTAATAATTACAATAAAAACAATCAACTTTGCAACAGTTGAAAATATACCTTGCAACAAATTGGAAATAATTCCTTGTTGCATGTTATCATCGAATTAAAATATCCAAAATAACCCATAAATAATCCACAACGCAGAATGGGACTATTTGATTTCCTTACACAGGAGATTGCCATTGATCTTGGCACAGCTAATACACTCATCATCAATAATGATAAAGTTGTTGTTGACGAGCCATCCATAGTAGCTATTGATCGCACCAACGGAAAAGTTATTGCCGTAGGAAAACAAGCCATGATGATGCATGGAAAGACGCATGAAAATATAAAAACTGTTCGTCCGTTGAAAGATGGTGTTATCGCCGATTTCGAGGCTGCAGAACAGATGATCAAGGGCATGATCCGAATGATCAACCCTGGAAATAAGCTTTTCACACCTTCTTTACGGATGGTGATTTGTATTCCTTCGGGGATTACAGAAGTGGAGAAGCGCGCTGTTCGTGACTCCGCGGAGCATGCTGGAGCAAAAGAAGTATATCTTATTCATGAGCCAATGGCAGCAGCGATCGGAATTGGGATCGATGTAGAAGAGCCAATGGGAAATATGATTATTGATATTGGTGGAGGTACGAGTGAAATTGCTGTTATCGCATTAGGGGGTATCGTTTGCGATCAAAGTATTCGTGTTGCCGGCGACGGTTTCACAACGGATATTTGGGATTATATGCGACGTCAACACAATATCCTTATCGGAGAAAGAACGGCAGAGCGTATTAAAATTGAAGTTGGTTCTGCTTTACCAGAATTAGATAATCCTCCTCCAGATTTTGCTGTTCATGGCCGTGATTTAATGACAGGAATTCCAAAAGAGATTACTGTTAGCTATCCTGAAATTGCACATGCATTGGATAAATCGATTTCTAAAATTGAAGAAGCGATATTGAAAGCTTTAGAGATTACTCCTCCAGAATTATCTGCCGATATTTATCGCACTGGAATTTACTTAACAGGTGGTGGTGCATTGTTACGTGGTTTAGATAAACGAATCTCCATGAAAACAAAACTTCCTGTACACGTTGCAGAAGATCCATTGAGAGCAGTTGTTCGTGGGACAGGAATCGCATTAAAAAACATTCATCGTTACAAGTTTCTTCAGCATTAATAAAAATTAGTCGGATAGCTTAAAGGCATTCATCAATCATCGGTTCGTAACTTCAAATTTCGAATCGAGATGCAAATAACAATTGAATGAGATTATTATTTCTGCTACTCTGGCGAAACAACTTTACGCTGTTTTTTATCTTGTTGCAGTCCTTTTGTATTTATCTTATCATCAACAATAACTATTACCAACATGCCACAATTCTTAATGCTACAAATTCGGTAGTTACAGAAGTGATGGAAGGTTATAGTTACGTAAAGGAATACATTCATCTTCGTGAGAACAATGAAAATCTTGCAAAAGAAAATGCTTCATTACGTGAGATGCTGAATGATGCGAAATACGATGTTGATAGTTCACGCATCGTTGTAAATGACAGTATCAATTTCCAACAATATAAATACATCACTGCAAAAGTGATCAACAATTCGATAAATCATCGTAATAATTATCTCACTTTAAACAGAGGAAGTTTACAAGGTGTTAAACCAGAAATGGGCGTTATTACCTCGAAAGGAATTGTTGGAATAGTAAAACAAGTTTCAGAACATTATTGTACTGTGATGTCGTTCCTTCATAAAGATACACGGATAAGTGGGATGATTAAACGGAATAAATTTTTTGGTTCATTAGTTTGGGATGGTGTTGATCCTGCTATTGCAACATTAAATGAAATTGACAAAACGGTACCCGTTCAGAAAGGAGATACGATTATTACTACTGCCTACTCATCAATATTTCCTGCTGGGATCATGTTGGGAACAGTTGTAGAATCGAAGTTAAATCCTGGATCTAATTTTCATCAGATTCGTGTTCGTCTATCAACACGATTTGATAATTTAAGTTATGTGAATATCGTTGATAATTTGATGAAGAACGAACAACGGGAATTGGAATCCAATAATAAACAAGACGATAAATGATACTCGATATCCTTCGCATCATCTTACGTTTCATTGTGCTTGTTACCTTTCAAGTATTGGTGTTAAATAATGTACAACTAGGTGGATTTATTAATCCGTATTTGTATGTATTATTTTTAATAACGCTTCCAATAAGTACTCCAAAATTATTGTTATTGTTTGTTGCATTAGTTACGGGTCTAACTATTGACATGTTTCAGAACACTGTTGGGATGCATGCATCTGCATGTTTATTTCTTGCCTTTGCTCGTCCAGGGTGGTTGAAAATGATTGCACCTCGTGATGGTTACGAAGCTGATGCAATACCTTCAATAAAAAAATTTGGATTTCGTTGGTTTGCTGCCTACTCTTTCGTATTAATATTAATTCATCACTTAGCATTATTTTATATTGAAGTATTCCGTTTCAGTGAATTTTTCAGCACCTTCTTTAGAGTAATCTTAAGCAGTATAGTAACTTTGCTACTTGTAATTATTGCACAATACATTAGTACAAAACCAAGTGAACGATTACAACGAGCGGGAGCTTAAGTACCCATTCAATTCATAGCCATAAAATAATTTATCAAAATGGATAATACCGCAAACAGCGGACAGCGCCTCGTGGTCATCGGTATCTTTACTGCCGTTGTGATCATCTTTTTAACGCGTTTATTTTATATCCAAGTAGTAGAAGATTCGTACACTGTTTCGGCAAACAACAATGTATTACGGTACATGATCGACTATCCTGCAAGAGGAATGATTTATGATCGTAAGGGAAAAGTTTTGGCATTTAATCAAGCAGTTTATGACTTGATGGTTATCCCTCGTCAGGTAAAAGATATTGACACCAATGAATTTTGCGCATTACTTGAGATTGACAAATTCAATTTCATTGATAAGATGACGAAGGCGAAAGCATTTTCGAAAATCAAGTCTTCTATTTTTGAAAAACAAATTTCGGCTGAGAGTTACGCAACATTTCAAGAGAAGTTATATAAGTTCCCTGGATTTTATGTTCAGCCTCGAACACTTCGAAAATATCCTAACAATACAGCAGCGCATGTATTAGGGTACATTGGTGAAGTAAACGATGATTTGATTTTGAAGAACCCTTATTACAAGCAAGGCGATTATATTGGCATCAGTGGTGTTGAGCAGAGTTACGAAGGAGAGTTACGTGGGAAGCGAGGAGTTCGAATTATCATGGTGGATGTTTACAATCGTGAGAAAGGAAGTTTTAAAAATGGATCGTATGATTCAGCAGCTGTAGCAGGTTCAAATTTAGTTTCATCCTTAGATGCCGACTTGCAAGCTTATGGTGAAAAATTAATGCAGAATAAAGTTGGAGCATTAGTAGCGATCGAACCAAAAACGGGTGAGATATTAGCACTTATATCCAGTCCATCTTATGATCCAAATTTATTAGTGGGTCGTGTCCGATCAAAAAATTATGGAAACTTATTACGTGATCCTTTAAAGCCATTATTTAATCGTGCCATGCAGGCGTATTATCCTCCTGGATCAACGTTTAAATTAACGAGTGCGCTTTCATCCTTACAAGAAGGTGTAATAACTCCGAACACAACTTTTCCACACATTTTTGCTGTGGGAAGTCATGCAGTACATTGCCATAATCATCCTCCAGGACCATTAGAAATTTCAATTCAGTATTCATGCAATCCGTTTTTCTGTAATGTTTTCCGCACGTTTGTTGACAACCGTAAATATGGAACGAGTGAACATGGTTATGAAATTTGGCGTGAATACATGATGAGCTTTGGAATCGGTTCAAAGATTGGTGTTGATATGCCACATGAGATGAAAGGATTTATACCCGCGCTCTCTTATTATGATAAGTTTTATGGCAAAGGTCATTGGAAAGCTTCAACAATTTTTTCATTAGGAATTGGACAGGGAGAATTAGGCATTACACCTTTACAGATGGCGAATATCATTTGCATCATTGCGAACAAAGGATATTATTATACTCCACATATTATCAAATTAATTGCAGGCAAACCTAACAACAGCCGTAATCTTAATGAAAAACATTATTGCAAAGTGGATTCATCATGGTTCAATGTTGTACATAACGGAATGCAAAGAGTTGTTGAAGCAGGAACTGCAAGGATTGCTCAATTTGGCACTGTGGTAATTTGTGGAAAAACGGGCACTGCACAAAATCCACATGGCAAGGATCACTCCTTATTTGTTGCCTTTGCTCCTCGTGAAAATCCCAAAATTGCCATTGCAGTGATGGTTGAAAATGCAGGATTTGGCGCTGCGTGGGCGGCTCCTATTGCAAGTTTAATGATGGAAAAATATCTTACCGATTCTATCACACGACCATCGTTAGAAGAGAGGATGGAAAGCGGAGTTATATTACCTTCGTTTGTAACGAAAAAAGAGGATGACGAAACGGATAATGAACCTATCCTCATCAATGATGCTACGCCAAAAGTAAAAATAGATCAGAAAGCAAAATCGAAAGCTCCAATAAAAAAAGAGAAAGAAAAGTTTATTAAGCCAACGGCGATGTTAACCAATAACGAAAATCAATTTAAATATTCCACAAAAAATAAACAGTGATATTTTCATATATTTTTTTCATGAAAATATTCTACTTATTGCAAAAAAAGTCATTAGCACATTGGCATATTATCATATTATCACATTAATATAATGCGTCAGCAAAAAAACATATTTGAAAATATTGATTGGGTACTTGTGACGATGTACTTGGTATTGGTATTAATGGGTTGGATGAATATTTATGCTGCAGTTTATAATGAAGAACATAGCAGCATTTTTGATTTATCACAAAATTACGGACGACAATTATTATGGATTGGTACTTCATTAGTATTAGCAGTAGCAATTTTAGTTATCGACGGTAAATTTTTTGCGGCATTCTCTTATCCAATTTATGCAATAATAATGCTGCTTGTATTATTTGTTTTGTTTGTTGCAAAAGATGTACAGGGCGCACGAGCATGGATAGAAATTGGAAATTTTAAATTACAGCCTTCTGAATTTGCAAAGTTTGCTACTAACATGGCAGTTGCAAAATATTTGAGCACATTAAATATTCGCATGGAAGATATGCGAACGAAGATAACGGCTGGAATTATTGTGGCATTACCCGTAGCATTAATCTTATTGCAAAATGACACCGGATCAGCATTGGTGTTCGCAGCATTTATTTTTGTTTTGTATCGTGAAGGGTTATCACAGAACGTGTTAATTTTTGGATTCTTAGCAGGCGTTTTATTCGTACTTGCCTTAATGGTTTCGAAACTTATTTTACTTGGAGTAATTGTGGGAGCCGCATTGCTTACCTACCTCCTATTGCGAAAAACTAGAAAAAATTTATTTGCTATCTTACTTATAACTGTAATGTCGGCCGGGGTAGTTTTTTCTGTTGATTACGCTTACAATAAAATTCTTCAGGCGCATCAGCGTGAACGTATCGATATTTTACTTGGAAAAAAATCCGATCCAAAAGGTGCTGGATACAATGTGAACCAGAGTTTGATTGCAATTGGTTCTGGCGGATTAAGTGGAAAAGGATATTTACAAGGAACACAAACAAAATATGATTTCGTTCCTGAACAAAGTACCGATTTTATTTTTTGTACGGTAGGTGAAGAATGGGGATTTGCAGGAACAACTATTGTTCTATTATTATTTCTTGCATTACTTTATCGCATTATCTATATCGCCGAGCGGCAACGTTCCTCTTATACACGAATTTATGGTTACGGTGTGGCCTCCATCTTATTTTTCCACATCATGATTAACGTTGGAATGGCCATTGGATTAGCTCCAGTTATTGGTATCCCTTTACCCTTTTTTAGTTACGGTGGTTCATCGCTTTGGAGTTTTACAATTCTGCTTTTTATCTTGATAAAACTGGATAGTTATAGGATGTACATACTTCGTTGATTGAAAATCCAACACCTTCTCGAAAGATGAAAACATCTTGGTGCTACAGGTTCCATGCAACATAGGCTTCATTGTGCGGCCTCCTGACGCAACGTAGACTTATCTGTTATGAGTTGGTTTGGTTTAACCAAATC
>JANXSD010000070.1 GCA_025352785.1 Bacteroidota bacterium | reverse complement strand
GCTGGATTTGAATTTTGGAAGCGCTAAACTTTATAATGTTTTATCTCAAGCAATGGCAAGAAAAGGTGATTTAGAAGCTTCTCAAAAATACCTGCAACTTATGAATTCTACTACTAATGTTGTATTGCAATAAATATTTTTAACATCAGTTGCTATCAATTTTAAATTGATAGCAACTGTTTATTAATAAACAATTATTTTTTGGATTTGGATATTACCTTGTTGTTGCAATTGGATCAAATAAATTCCTTTAGATAAATGTTCTATTGGAATTTGAAATGTGTTTAAACCTTCAGTTGACGTTCCATTAAAAGTATTTAAAATTCTGCCGCTCAAATCTAGAAGTAAAAGATTGTATGTTTCATTCGGCGCATTACCGATAAACTGAACATTTGTGAAATCATGTGAAGGATTTGGCCAAACATTAAATGTTGCAGATAAACTTGATTCATTATTCCCCATCCTTGCCGTATTATTTGAAAGCCAAAATGTAGCATTCATCATTATTTTTGAATGATCTCCATTTACTTCTGCTGACCATCCATTATAAAGTACATCACCTGTGTCACCAGTTCCATCATCCATTGGTGAACTATCGCCTATTGCTGCAATTTTACCTAAGCCATAATGTGAATGCGCCATCATTACTCCAGTTGTTCCCGTTGTTGAAGATCCGGTTTTGTACACCACTCCAATTACAGTTGAGTTGACAGTGGTATTTAATGTCATTGATGTTCCATTACTAAATTTCATCTGAGTTGGATTGCCCGCCAACCCATGCAAGAATCCATCAGTGCTTAAAGCTTTAAAATTAGAAGAAGTCTGTGAAAAATTTTGATAATCGAATGTGATTCCAAAAGGATTTATAGCAATTCCGTTAGTGCTCATAAAATCATTCCAAATATGTGGTGAGTCGAAACCATCATTATTACGATCTGAGACATCATGATCGGATATCATAAATAATCCTCCACCATTTTGAACAAATTGAATGATGGCTTTTTTTTCCGTTGAAGTAAACTTAATATTAGGTTCATCAACTATGTAAATTTTGTAATTTGAAAGATCTTGCGGATTGTTAGTATTTCCATAGGTGATACTAATATTATATGGGAGTGTTTCAACAACAAAACCATTTTTAACGCAGGCTATAGCCCACGCAGATAATGCACCTTTCCAATATGTTTCGGATGTCGTAGCTGTAATCCCACTTTGGGCTGGTGTAGGTATTCGTTGTGGATTTGCTTCATTTCCTATACCTGTTTGCATTATCCCGCCCGTGCCCGTGCCTATATTGTAAATATCAGCATCTATAATCCAATCAGCATTACTTGCCATTTCAGCTTTACGAGCGTCAAATAATATTTTTTGTGGTGCTGTTTGAGCAAAACTATTGCTTACAATAAATAATAACATCAACAATAGTGTCTTCTTCATTTTATTTGGTTTGTTCCTCAAAGTAAATAAATTATTTTGGATTTTTTGGATTTGTAAGTTAAACAAGGATAAAAGTTGTTTGTATACGCCAATTTAATGCTTGATTTGGAAATGACTTCACTTAAGTAACCAAAAAAAACCCTGAAGTAATTCGTACTTCAGGGTTTTATGTGATAGGAATAAACTGTTATGCCGATTCAGCAAGTATTACAACTTTGTTATTGAGCATCTCAACAACACCACCTTTTACTTCGAATATTTCTTCACCCTTTGATGATTTCACTTTAACTTTTCCATTTACAAGTGTTGAAATGATTGCAGCGTGATTGTTAAGCATCTGAAATGTTCCTTTCGAGCCAGGTACCATCACGGATGTTACTTCGCCTTCAAATACTTTTTTATCTGGTGTTATTATCTCTAAATACATGATCTGTTTATTATTTAATCAATCAGAAAATTACCTAATCTTATAATTATTTTACTTCTGCGAGAAGTTTCTTTCCTTTTTCAATTGCATCTTCAATGGTCCCAACTAAGTTGAAAGCTGCCTCAGGATATTCATCTACTTCACCGTTCATGATCATCTTAAATCCTTTGATCGTTTCTTCAATTGGAACAAGAACACCTTTCAATCCAGTGAACTGCTCCGCTACGTGGAATGGTTGAGATAAGAAACGTTGCACACGACGAGCGCGATGTACTGTCTGCTTATCTTCATCACTTAATTCATCCATGCCAAGGATAGCAATGATATCTTGTAATTCTTTGTAACGCTGAAGAATTTCTTTTACTCGTTGAGCAGTGTTATAATGATCTTCACCAACAACATCAGGAGATAAAATTCTTGATGTGGAATCCAATGGATCTACCGCTGGATAAATACCTAACTCAGCAATTTTACGACTCAATACGGTTGTAGCATCAAGATGGGCAAATGTTGTTGCTGGAGCCGGATCCGTCAAGTCATCAGCGGGTACATAAACTGCCTGTACTGATGTGATAGAACCACGCTTTGTAGAGGTAATTCGTTCCTGCATCGCACCCATCTCAGTCGCCAATGTTGGTTGGTAACCTACTGCTGATGGCATACGTCCTAAGAGTGCTGATACTTCAGAACCAGCTTGAGTAAAGCGGAAGATATTATCAATAAAGAAGAGGATATCACGACCACCAGACTTACCATCTCCATCACGGAAATACTCAGCAACGGTTAATCCTGAAAGTGCTACTCGTGCACGTGCTCCTGGAGGCTCATTCATCTGTCCGAAAACTAAAGTAGCTTTCGATTCTTTTAATTTTTCGTAATCTATTTTGCTAAGATCCCAGCCACCAGATTCCATGCTGTGCTTGAATTCATCACCATAGTTTATTACCCCTGACTCCAAAAACTCACGTAAAAGATCATTTCCTTCGCGTGTGCGCTCACCTACACCAGCGAATACAGAAAGACCAGAATAAGCCTTTGCGATATTATTCACGAGCTCCATGATCAATACTGTTTTACCTACACCAGCACCACCAAACAAACCAATCTTACCACCTTTTGAATAAGGTTCTAATAAGTCGATAACTTTGATACCTGTGAAGAGTACTTCAGCTTCAGTTGATAGATCTTCGAAACGAGGAGCCGGACGGTGAATTGGTAATCCATTAGATTTATCCACTGCACTAATACCATCAATAGCATCTCCAACAACGTTGAAAAGTCGACCTTTTATAGCATCGCCAATCGGCATTTTGATAGCAGATCCTGTAGAACGAACTTCCATTCCACGAACTAAACCATCGGTTGAATCCATCGAAATGGCGCGTACCGTATCTTCACCAATGTGTTGCTGACACTCTAAAATTATCTTCTGACCATTCGGACGAGTGATCTCTAGAGCTTCCAGGATGTTAGGTAATACAGATCCCTCAACGTCGAAACTAACGTCGATTACCGGACCGATTACCTGAACGATTTTACCTTTATTCATTACAAGCAGGAATTATTATTTGATTTTGAGACTGCGAAAATAGTTAAAAAGCACAAAGCTGCGATGGAAATTCTAATTTAGCGGTCTTGAAAATTGTTAACAGGAAAAATAAATTGTTGAAAATTATTTTTTAGAATCCATTATGTACCGCCAATTGACCTCATTTTATGCAAATTTATCGCGATTTAGAAGAGTTTCCTCGATTAGAAAGGCCAATAGTGTCTATTGGGACTTATGATGGCGTTCATTTGGGGCATCAAAAAATTTTATCTCGCTTGAAAGATATTGCTAGCCAGGCAAATGGAGACGTTGTCCTGCTCACTTTTCACCCACACCCACGCAAAGTGCTTTTCCCGAATCAAAATGATTTGCAGCTATTAAGTTCATTAGATGAAAAAGTGAAATTGTTAAGTCAATATGGCGTACAACATCTTGTAATTCAACATTTTACAAAAGAGTTTTCACAAATGGAACATACTACTTTCATTAAAGAAATTCTAGTAAAAAAACTTGGTGTTCATACGCTTGTTATTGGTTACGATCATCAATTTGGGCATGACAGGAAGGGTAGTTTTAAAGAGTTGGCAGAGCTCGCGCCGAGTTATGGATTTAAAATAGAGGAGATTCCAGAACAAGACATTGATGAAGTTGCAATAAGCTCAACAAGGATTCGAAAAGCACTCTTTCAAGGAGATGTTAAAGATGCAGCAAATTTACTAGGGTATGATTACCAATTAAGTGGAAAAGTAGTGAAAGGCTCTCAATTAGGAAGAACTTTGGGTTTTCCTACAGCCAATTTGTTACCCATCGATAAGGATAAACTAGTGCCAGCAATGGGAGTTTATGCTGTTTTGGTGGATCTGAATGGAGCAACTTACAAAGGGGTTTTAAGCATTGGAAATCGCCCAACTTTTGATAATGGTGAGCGTAGTATTGAAGTAAATATTTTTGATTTTAATGCTGATATCTATAACGAATTAATTACATTAACTTTTAAAGAATTTTTGCGTGGAGATATGAAGTTTGACTCGGCTGCTGATTTGATCGTTCAGATGAATGAGGATAAAGCAAAGAGTCTGGAACTACTTCGATCGATTACCGTTAAACATTAAAAGTTAACGAGGAAATATTACCCATTTCAAACCGTTACTCTTATATCATTAAAATAATTGTATTGAAAAAGAATATACTCTTCTATCTTTTTTTATTTATTCTACTTTATAGTAAGATGGAAGGTCAGTCTTTGCTTGATTCGGTGAGTATGAAGTCTGCTAAGACCTATTACACATTGGCGCAAGCACTACAACAACCAGATTCCGTTTACAAATTAGATTTAAGTAGAAAAAAATTAAAAGTTGTTCCTGAAGAAATATTGCGCTTTCCTCATTTGCAATTATTAAAATTATCAAATAATAATATCAAAGTAGTTCCTGATTGGATTGGTCGTATAAAAACATTGCAACATTTAGAGATTAGCAATAATAAATTAAAAGCGATTCCTGATTCCATCGGACAATTAGAAAATCTTATTTTTCTAGGATTAAATCGAAATTTAATCGAACGACTTCCACATGAAATTGGATTGCTAAAAAATTTAGAAGTCTTAGAAATGTGGGACAATGAACTTGCAACTATTCCCGAAGAGATGAAAAATCTTCACAACTTAAAAGTTTTCGAATTACGAGGAATACTTTTCTCCGAATCTGCTCAACGTCAAATCAGCAATCTAATGCCCGACACACAAATTTATTTTTCGCCAAGTTGTAATTGCGGTAATTGATGGTTATGAAGTGAACACGTTTGTTATGAAATTTATTTAATGTTTCAATTTTTAATTTTAAGATCTATTTCTAAGATTTTGCCAACAGAAATACTTGGTATTTCTATGAAAACTAAAACCGTTAAAATATTCTTTCTTTTTATTTTATTTAGCAAAGCGGAACTCTTCACTGTTCGTACTTATCTTTATGACGAAATAAATTTTGAACTTATAATAAAACTTTGAACCATAAATTTAAGAATGAAAACTGATAAAATAAATATTTTAGATTACCTTCATTTTATTCATCCTACAAAGGAGCAAGAAATAGTGCTAAAGGCAATGCAAGAATTTGTTCAGGAAAAAAACAAGTTAGACTTTATGATTCTTTCTGGGGCTGCTGGTACAGGCAAGACATCTATCACAGCTGCTCTCATTGGTTATTTAAATAAAATCGATAAACCATATAAGGTTGCTGCCCCCACAGGTAGAGCCGCAAGAATTTTAGGGAAAAAATCGAATGCTATTACTACAACAATACATTCATTAATTTATTCAGTAAATCCGAATAAAGAAACAGGTGTTGTTAGTTTTAAATTGAAAGAAGGAGTTAATATTACTCCAACAATTTACATTATCGATGAAGCATCAATGATTCCTAAAAATATTGACCATGATGGCGGGTTTTTTGAAGTCGAAAGAGGCCTTATTTATGATTTAATATCGTTTATTAAAACCGCTAATGTAAAAAACAAAATAATACTCCTTGGAGATCATTACCAACTTCCACCAATTGGAGAAACGCATTCAAGTGCTTTGAATTTAGATTTTATGGAATCTATTTTTCACCTTAAAGGTTCGTCTTATTTACTAACTGAAGTGAAGCGACAAGAGAATGGAAGTTACATTCTTGAAAATGCTACAGAAATTAGAAATGCAATTGATGAAAAGAAAACAGCGTTTCCAATAAAGGGGAAACAGAGTAGAAATATTTTTAATGCAGCTGATAATTATGTTAGAGAATTGCAAGCTAATGGACTGGAAAAAGCTGTTTCAATAGGAGTTTCACATAAAGCTAATAAACTTTTCAATGACTTAGTTCGTGAACGTATTTTTGGCGATGAAAAAAAAGATCTTGAGCCTGGTGATTTACTTATGGTTACTCAAAATTGGCACCGTGATGGAGTTAATTTATATAATGGTGATCATGTAGAGTTATTATCTGTAGATTGGATTTTAAAAGAATCCGTGGCAGATATGAATTTTGTACCTGTAAAAATAAAATTATTGTTTAGTGAAAAGGAAATAATTATTGATGATTATGTTTTACTTGATTCAATTCTTGCGCCGGGTGGAAAAATTGAAAATCATTTAGAAAATAATCTTCGTAAGCAACGATATATTGCGAATCAACGTGCACTAACTGGTTCTAAACCTAGCGATGACAGATACCTTGGAGCATTACGATTGATGTATGGGCATGCTATTACGTGCAACAAAGCGCAAGGTGGAGAATGGAAAAAAGTTTTCATTAATACATTGGGAATCCCTTCTTTAAAATGGCAATATACTGCCGTTACCCGAGGAATTGAAGAAATTGAAACGTTTTGATTTCAAGAGTATTTGCAATATCTTCGAGATGGAAATAGAGCTCTAATTTAACTTACTAAATGGTGGCTATGGCAGAAAAAATAGTAGTTTCGAAATCGTTTGTTTCGGAATTTCTAGACTAAAAGTCATTATAGTTTTTTAATAGTGTAACGTATCGGATTTCTAAGTTACCAAATTATACTATGTTCACTAACAAGTTAGGTTCTATAAAACAAAAACGACTCTTCTTTTTCGAGAGAGAGGTGATCTTGCTAAAGGATAGAATTATTTATTTGCGAAAAACTCCAATTAAAAATTCGCGCTATGTGGTTAAGTTTGAAGAGATAGATTTCGTAAAAACATTTTCACTGAAGGGGTTTTATTCCGATGAAAAAATCAAACGTTTTGGAATCATATATGCTTTGTTTCATATTTATTTATGGTGTTGTTAGACAGTCCTCATACCTATTTTTTTATTTTATTAATTATATTTATATTTCTACTCATATATTTCTTATATACTTATAAAATGGAATATATTATTTGCACTCGCGGAAGCACTAATATTAAGCTATGGCAAAAAGATCCGAGTAATAAAGTTCTGAAAAATTTTCTTTTTGCTACACGTAAATATGTTTCTGAATACATGGTGACTCATTATGGTCATGTAGAAACTTATCGATCTCCCGAGGAGCAGGCAGCATGATTTCGATTGCTTTTACATCAAAACTATATTAGTGAATCAGAATACGATCAATTAATGTGGCAACTAAAATTTAAGTTTGGATTATAATGCAAAATAAGAATACCTCATTTTTTTTTAATGCATAATAGCTTCCTAAATTATTTAGGATCTATATTTATTAAATTATCGTAACCTAAGTTCCGTTCAATATTAAAGTTATATGTTATGCTAGAAATTCATTAACTGGTTTTTGTATTTTCATTTCCATTAAACGCTTCCATGGATTTCAAATACGTTGCTCGCTCTTCAACTGAAATAAAAGCCCAATCTACTAAATTTACAGAAGACTAATTCGTTTAACACTGAAAAGAGTCAACCTAATACAGGCAAGGTCAAAAATTCGTAATTCGTAATTTAGAATTCATTTTATGCAACCTTCAGTTGATTAATTGTCGACTTAGTGAGTTTGTCTTTTGCATAAGCAAGCGTTATCTCAAATTCTTTAGGATTTTTTCCACCAGGCAATTCAAACATAGCATCCAGCATGATCGCTTCACAGATACCACGTAAACCACGAGCCCCTAATTTAAATTCCAATGCCTTTTCTACGATGAAATCCAACAGCGCATCTTCAAAAGTTAATTTGATATTTTCCATATCAAAAAGTTTTTGGTACTGACGAACTAATGCATTTTTCGGTTCCGTTAAAATTAAACGAAGTGTTTCTCGATCCAATGGTTGTAAGTAAGTAATCACTGGCAATCGACCTATTAATTCAGGAATTAATCCAAACGTTTTTAAGTCAGCAGGACTTACATATTGCATTACATTGTCGCGATCCACTTTTTCATTATCGCTTTTTGGTGCATAACCTATCGCGTTAGTTTGTAATCGACGAGAAATAATTTTATTAATACCATCAAAAGCACCACCACAAATAAATAAAATATTTTGTGTGTTAACTGCAATCATTTTTTGTTCTGGATGTTTTCTTCCACCTTGTGGCGGAACGTTGATGATGGTACTTTCTAACATCTTCAACAAGCCTTGTTGCACGCCTTCTCCCGAAACATCTCTAGTGATCGATGGGTTGTCACCTTTACGTGCAATCTTATCAATCTCATCAATGTAAACGATGCCCCGTTCAGCCGTTGCTACATCATAATCGGCAGCCTGTAATAATCGTGTTAAAACACTTTCAACATCTTCACCAACATATCCTGCTTCAGTAAGAACTGTTGCATCGGCAATACAAAAAGGAACTTTTAATAACTTCGCTATTGTGCGTGCAAGTAACGTTTTTCCTGTCCCAGTTTCTCCAACCATAATCATGTTCGACTTCTCTAATTCAACGTCATCCTTACCAGCTTTACTACGATGAATTAATCTTTTGTAATGATTATAAACTGCAACGGACATTACCTTTTTTGCATGGTCTTGTCCAATAACATATTCATCTAAAAACTTTTTGATTTCCGTCGGTTTTGGAAGTGTAAGCGGAGTGCCAATCGTTGTTTTCAACTTTTGATCTTGCTCTTCTCCGATAATTGTTTGCGCTTGCACAATGCATTGATCACAAATATGTCCGTTAATGCCTGCAATAAGCACATTAGCCTGACTTTTGTCCCGTCCACAAAACGAACATACGATTTCCTGTTTATTCTTCACGATGGCATCAAATTTAAGAAAAGCCGACCTCTTATGAAAGCCGGCTTTAAATTATTTATTTTTTAATTACTTAGTGCGTGTAAGCACTTCGTCAATCATTCCGTATTCTTTAGCTTCTGTAGCTGTCATCCAATAGTCACGATCAGAATCTTTCCATACTTGCTCGTAATCTTTTCCTGAATGTAGAGCGATTATTTCATAAAGTTCTTTCTTCAGTTTTTGGATTTCACGAGCGGTGATTTCGATATCAGACGCTTGACCTTCCGCACCACCCATTGGCTGATGAATCATAACACGTGAATGTTTTAAGGCACTACGTTTCGTTTTTGATCCAGCACAAAGAAGTACAGCTGCCATTGATGCTGCCATTCCAGTACATACCATCGATACATCTGGTTGAATCCATTGCATCGTATCATAAATACCTAGGCCAGCATACACCGAACCACCTGGGCTATTAATGTAAATCGTGATATCACGTTTTGCATCCGACGACTCAAGGAATAGTAGTTGTGCTTGAATAATATTCGCAACATAATCATTGATTCCAACACCTAAGAAGATGATTCGATCCATCATGAGACGGGAGAATACATCCATCTGAGCAACATTTAATTGACGCTCTTCGATGATAGTTGGGGAAATGTAATCGGAGTACACAGAGTTAATATATCCGTCAACCCCTGCACTGCCCATACCGCGATGTTTCACGGCATATTTGGTAAATTCTTTACGGTAGTCCATAAACTTTAGCTTGTTTGCTTAATGGTGATGATGTTCGTGTTTAGCCATGATGTCAACAAATTCTTCATGACTTACCGATTTAACGTCTTTGATGATGATTTGGTTCGCATATTCGAATACTTTTCGAGATGAAAGACTTTCGAAAGCACGTTGTACCGAATCTTGATTTTGGAGATACTTCTCTGTCATTTCTTTAAGATAGTCTTCAGTAAGCATGTGAGCTTGTCCGTAACGAAGATATTGATCCGTAATCATGGTACGGGTGTAATTTTCAATCTCATCTTTACTAACATCCATATTTTGATCTTTATAGATCTTGTTTTCGATGAGTCGCCATTTTAGATCACGAGCATATTGATCGTATTCTGATTGTAATTGGTCGTCAGTAATTTTTTCATTGGTACGTTTAAGCCAACGTTTTAAGAATTCATCAGGAAGGTTAAGTCCTGATTCTTTCAGCATCACGTCTTCTAATTCATGCTTCGTTGCATTTTCACTTTCGTATTTATATCCCTCAGCTACTTCTGCACGAATCTTTTCACGAAATCCGGCTTCGTCCTTTACTGCATCTGCGCCATAAATACGGTCGAACAAAGTTGTATTTAATTCTGCTACCACAACCTTATTGATACGCTCTATGCTACAACGAAAATTCTTATTAAAGCTTTGCGGATCTTCATCCTTAAGTCCTAACAAATATTTTATTTCAGTACTGCTTTTTAATGCAACTACAGGGTTGAAATCAACCGTATCTCCAATCGAACGACCAATAAACAATTGACGTTGTTCAGCATCCGATATTTTATCGAACAATAAAAAAGATTGATTACTATGACCACCTTCGAGTAAATTTCCGTTTGCGTCTAGCTCATCAAATTTACCATAAATGGAACATTCGATATCCGAAATTTCAGGAGTGATATATTCACCATAACGTTTTTGAATTTTTTCAACCTCATCATTAATCGTCTTTTCGCTTACTTGAATATCGTAGGTTACGAAAGTGTGAGACGGTGGGAGTGTTACGTTTACTTCGGGAGCCATTCCCATTTCAAAAGCAAATTCGAAATCAGAAGGTTTTTCCCAGTCGATATCAATATCGCTTTCAGCCTTCGACATTGGATGGCCAAGGATTTGAATATTATTATCGTTTAAATATTTATCTATGGAATCTGCAACGATACGGTTAAGTTCTTCAGCAAGCATTGCTTTACCGTACATCTTTCGAACAAGATTTATTGGAACCATACCTGGACGAAATCCTGGCATTGATACTTTTTTTGAATACTTACGTACAGCGGTGTCTACCTGTGATTTGTAATCTTCAGGTGTTAGCTGCACTTTTAAAACTGCATTAAGCGAATCGATTTTTTCTTGTACGATATTCATGAATAAGAATGTATTACACTAGAAGGGGTAAAAATGGTTTTAAGTGATTAGAACTGCCTATTTGTAGAGAAAGCAGGACTGGCGGTAGAGCGCAACCTGCTTTTAATTTTATTATTTCATTAAAAACTTGATGAAAATCCGAGAAAAAATTCTCGGATTTCCTTTAGTGCGCATGAAGGGACTCGAACCCCCACGCCTCGCAGCACCAGATCCTAAGTCTGGCTCGGCTACCAATTACGACACATGCGCATTACTCTTGTTTAAGAACGAATCCGAACTTGAGGCTGCAAAAATAAGAAAATTTCCAGAAGTATGAACCCGCCTATCACTAATTTCTCAATTTTGCAGTGTTAATCATTAATTCAAATCGTTATCATGCTTCAAATTATCCCAAGTAATATCAAACCATCTGATTTTCATTCCTATATGGTTGGTGCAATTGCCCCTCGACCTATTGCTTTCGTAAGTTCAAGTGATCAAATGGGTGGAATAAATTTAAGTCCTTTCAGTTTTTATAATGCTTTTGGGTCTAATCCCCCCTTAATAATTTTCAGTCCGGCCTTGCGAGGGAAGGATGGTGGAGTAAAAAATACCTTAGAAAATGCAAGAGAGGTAGATGAAGTAGTGATCAACGTCGTCAATTATGCAATGGTACAGCAAATGTCGTTGGCGAGTACTGAATATCCCAAAGGAGTTGATGAATTCGTGAAATCTGGATTTACCGCTATACCTTCAGAGTTAGTGAAGCCGCCACGAGTAAAAGAATCACCAGTGCAGATGGAATGTAAAGTGAAGCAAATAATTCAAACTGGTGTAAAAGGTGGTGCTGCTAATTTAGTGATTTGTGAAATCGTATTAATGCATATCAATGAAGACATCTTAAATGATAAGGGAATTATAGACCCCTATAAAATCGATCAGGTTGCACGATTAGGTGGCAATTGGTATACACGCGCATCAAAAGGACTTTTCGAAGTGCCAAAGCCTTTAAAAACTTTAGGGATAGGTGTTGATGCATTACCAGAATCCGTACGTACTAGTAAAATTTTAACTGGTAATGATCTGGGAATGTTAGGTAACATTGAAAAGCTACCTGAAGAAGAGCAACAGTTGCTTTATGAAAACCGTACTGATGTGAAGATTTTTTTTTCCGTTTTAGCAGGAGATCCCGAGAATTTAACAAATGAAGTTCATCTCGAAGCGCATAAATTACTTAGTGATAACAATATTACAGAGGCATGGATGTTATTAATAGCACATCAAAAAAAATAATCATTTCTCCTCTGAAAACAATATTTTTCTCCTCGTAACTTAGAGGATAAAAAATGTTATATTTTTCTCCTCTAGCGCCCCTCTAAGAAATTAACAAAATTTGAGTAGTGCATTGTTAATAAATTCCCTCTGTGTCCTTAGTGACGGACAGAGGCGGAGAGTATATTTACCCAACTCAAAATCATTAACGATAAAATAAAATGGCAACCAAAAAAGCAAAACCTGCTAAAAAAGCTGCGGCTCCTAAGAAAGCTGCAAAGAAAGCTGCTCCTAAGAAAGCGGCTGCACCAAAAAAAGCTGCTAAGAAAGCTGCTGCTCCTAAAAAAGCTGCTGCTAAGAAAGCTGCTGCTCCTAAGAAAGCTGCTGCTCCGAAAAAAGCTGCTGCTCCGAAAAAAGCCGCTGCTCCTAAGAAAGCTGCTAAAGCAAAAGTTAAGCGTACTCCCAACGCTGCATTCATGCGCCCTATGAACATCAGTGCTATTCTTGCACCGATTGTAGGTAGCAAACCACTTCCTCGTACAGAAGTTGTGAAAAAAGTGTGGGAATATATCAAGAAGAACAAACTTCAAGATCCTAAAGAAAAACGTAACATCATTGGTGATGCGAATCTTGTAAAAGTATTCAATGGTAAGAAAACCGTTTCAATGTTTGAAATGACAAGCCTTATCAATAAGCAATTATCTTAATTCTTTAATTGAGATAATAAGAAAGGCGAACTGAAAAGTTCGCCTTTCTTATTTATTATCGTTTGAAAACAATTGAAAATGTATCTAGCAATAATCCGAAAAAGCAGATTAGTATAATTTCAAGTCGATTTCAAAAATCGTTGCAAACCCTTGCATTCGGAACTATTTTTTAAAGAAGTAATAACGATAAAGAGCTGGTACATTGGATTAAATTATAAATATTTGGGTATAATTTGTTATCAAATTAATTGAAGATAATTTAGCTTTTATATCTTTGAAATCTATTACAGAAATAAAATAATCATGCACGATAATCACGATGAAGAACATTTTCAAAGTTCGGAATTAGTAAGAGATATAGTTATTGGAATGGCCGATGGCTTAACGGTCCCTTTCGCTTTGGCAGCAGGATTAAGTGGAGCCGTAGCATTAAATAAAATTGTTATAACAGCAGGAATTGCTGAGATAATTGCAGGCTCAATAGCTATGGGATTAGGTGGTTATTTAGCAGGAAAAACAGAAGAAGATCATTACGCTGCAGAACTTCGTCGTGAATATGATGAAGTTGTTCGTCTCCCAGAAAGAGAGAAGCAAGAAATTCGAGATATCCTCTCCGATTATGGCATCACAAAAAACACACAGAATGTAGTGGCAGATGAATTGTCACTTAATCATGATAAATGGGTTCAATTTATGATGCGTTTTGAATTAGGTTTAGAGGCGCCAAAAGCAGATCGTGCAAAGAAAAGCGCTGCAAACATTGCGCTGTCATATGTTGTTGGGGGATTCATTCCATTAAGTGCCTATTTCTTTACCGATCATCCTAAAGATGGACTTTTAATTTCTGCAATTGTAACATTACTTGCACTTTTTATTTTTGGATATTTTAAAAGTAAAGTTACTGATCAACCTCCAATACAAGGAGCATTAAGAACAATGATGGTAGGTGCATTAGCCGCTGGGGCAGCGTATACAATTGCAAGGATGATTAGTGGATAAGGATTTTTTAACCTGTGTTTTAAAGCTTTAAATTATGGATGATCAAAAGCCTGAACGTGTTCGCCGGGAACGATATAAAGGAACACATCCCAAAACGTATAAGGAAAAATACAAAGAACTGCAACCAGAATCTTATTCAGATGATGTTGCAAAAGTTATTCAGCAAGGGCGTACACCAGCAGGAATGCATCGCTCAATTTGTGTAAACGAAGTATTAGAATTTTTATCAATCACACCAGGAGAAATTGGACTTGATGCTACCCTAGGTTATGGTGGCCATAGTTTGGAGATGTTGAAATGCTTGATACCAAATGGTCATTTATATGCAATTGATGTAGATGCAATTGAATTACCTCGTACCAAAGATCGATTAGCAGCATTGGGTTTTGGTGAGGATGTTTTGACGATTAAGAAAATGAATTTTTCAGGCATCGATCAAATTGCTGCAGAAGCAGGACCCTTAAATTTTGTATTAGCAGATTTAGGAGTATCCTCCATGCAAATAGATAATCCGGAAAGAGGATTTTCTTTTAAGATTGAAGGGCCATTAGATTTGCGGCTTAATCCTAAAAGTGGTTATCCTGCATCTACACTTTTAAAAACAATTTCACAACAAAAGTTAGAAGCACTATTTATTGAAAATGCGGATGAACCGTATGCATCCTACATTGCAAATGCAATTGTTTCTCAAACTTCAAAAGGAATCGTAATTACAACAACAACTCAATTTCAAGAAATCATTGAAGGAGCTTTATTCTTTCTTACTAAGGATGCTCGGAAAGATGCAATCAAGAAATCCTGTCAACGTTGTTTTCAAGCATTGCGTATTGCAGTGAATGATGAATTTGGAGTGTTGGATAAATTCCTAGAAAAGCTTCCTTCTGCACTTGCATCTGGAGGACGTGTAGCCATACTTTCCTTTCATTCAGGAGAAGATCGACGAGTTAAAAAATCTTTTCAATTTTTATTCCGAGAAGGGATTTACAGTGAAATTGCTTCCGCACCTATACGTCCATCGGCAGAAGAATGTAATTCAAATCCTCGAGCAAAATCTGCAAAGTTACGTTGGGCAATCAAAGCCTAATAATACAAAATGTCGAATAGTATTTTATTTTTGTGACTGCTCTACTAGAAATTCTTTAATTCGATTTTTAATCTCACCGTGAACGATTCGTGTGAAGGCAAGTTTATCTTCGTGAGTTCCCGCTAAAGTAGATGGATCTGTAAATGACCAATGAAGTTTTTGTCCTGGGCCAGGAAATATTGGACAACGTTCCGCGTTAGCTTCATCACAGACAGTGATTACATATTGATATAATTTACTTGCTTTGAAGAATTCGAAAACATCTTTGGTTCGATTTTCTGAAATGTCAATTCCGATTTCTTTCATCGCATCAATAACAATGGGGTTTAAAATCCCAGGTTCTAATCCAGCACTTTCAGCTACAAAAAAATCGCCACCAATTTTATTTAAGAATGCTTCTGCCATTTGACTTCTAGCCGAATTATGAATGCAAACGAATAATACATTTTGTTTGTTCATGAGGATTTTTTTTTGTTAAATATTTATAAATAAATACAGCTAGAATCGCTCCTAATACTGGCGCAGTCAGGTAAATCCAAATCGATTGAAGGTTACCCGAAATTATTGCAGGTGCAAGTGACCGAAATGGATTCATCGATGCTCCGCATATTGGTCCTGCGAATAAAGCTTCCAACCCTACCACCGAACCAACAGCAATTCCAGCAACAATACCTTTTTCTTTTGCTCCGGTCGAAACATTAAGGATGACAAGCATTAAAAAAAATGTTAAAATTAATTCGAGTATGAATGATTGTATATCTGAACCAAAAGGTACAGTAGCACCTAAATTTATATTTGTTGGAAATAAAAAATGCAATGACAAAGTAGCTAGGGTCGCACCTAAGAATTGAAAAAGTGTATATGGAAAAACCTCTTTCCATGAGAATTTTTTATCAACTGCAAAAGCAATTGTAACAGCAGGATTTAGATGCGCACCGGATATTTCTCCAAGTGCATAAATCATTGCCATCACAATCAAGCCGAAAGTGATGGCAATTCCTAAATGTGTAATTGTTCCATTAGAAATTTCATTAATAATGATAGCACCTGTTCCACAAAAAACCATCGCATAGGTTCCTATTAATTCAGCTACGTATTTTTTCATTTACAGCAAACATCGTTATCACAACATGAGCTTTCCTTTTCTGCATAAACGGTAATGCTAAAAATCCCTACGGTGCTATTTTTCATGGTTAAAAGTTCATTGGCAGATAAATAAGATAGGAGGATATCATCGGGAATTAAAATAAATTTTTCTTTTTGTATTTTAATATTTTTAAATCCTACTTTTTTGATGATTGCCAAATACTCCTCTTTTTGAACAGCTCCAGCTACACATCCCACATACATTTCACTTGCATTTTTTAATGCGTTTGGCAATTGTCCAACCAATACAACATCTGAGATGCTAAAGTGACCACCAGGTTTTAATACACGAAAAATTTCTGTAAATGCGTTCTCTTTATTAGGAACCAAATTGAGTACGCAATTACTTATGATTACATCAGCACGATCAGGTCCTGAAGGAATTTTTTCTATCTCACCTAAACGAAATTCGACGTTTTGAAAATTTAATTTTTCTGCGTTTTCACGAGCTTTATTGATCATAATTTCGGTCATGTCGATGCCAACAACTTTTCCTTTATCTCCAACAATTGAGCGAGCAATAAAACAATCATTACCAGCTCCAGAACCTAAATCAAAAACAGTATCACCTAATTTCAAATTAGCATATTCTGTTGGCAATCCACATCCTAATCCTAGGTCCGCATCTTTATTATATCCCTCTAGATTTGTGTAGTCATCGCTCATGATTGAATACACATTTGTTGTGCATCCACTAGCACCACAGCAGGAGGATTTGTTTTCTGTTATTGATTGTTCTGCAATTGCAGCATATTTTTCTCTTACTAATTTTTTAATTGATTCTGCGTTTACCATTTAATTTTTTATTTAATCGTATAATTACGATAATTAGACTTAAATTTTTTTAACAACATTTCTTTTTACCAATGGGAATACTCAACAAATTTAGTAAATAGCCTTTTGCCTTTTCGAATTCAATTTCATCAATACAGTAGCAAACTTTTGCGCCTTCAATTTCACCTTTTATTAATCCTGAATCTTTTAATTCACGCAGATGTTGCGACACCGTCGACTGGGAAAGCGGAATTTCATCTACGATGTCACCACATGCACACGTAGATCGTTTAAGTAAAAGTTGAAGAATTGCAATTCTCGCTGGATGAGCTAGTGCTTTAGCATATTGTGCAATTTTATTATCTTTAATAGTAAACTCTTCGTTCTTCGTACGTCCCATTAACATTTTATTATATTGCAATATTACGATTAATGTTTTTAACAGCAAAAATTATTTTATAATAAACTGGAAATCAAAAAATTTATATTTTGAATCTAGTTATTGTGATACCGATCGCGTATCAAAAGCATCGCGTAAACCATTGCCTAATAAAGTAAAAGACAAAACGGTTAATGCTATTGCAACACCTGGCCAAATAGCCAGATAGGCAGCATCAACTACAATGTACCCGTAATTTTCTTTGATCATCATACCCCAGCTAGGCATGGGTGGTTGAGCTCCCATTCCTAAAAAACTTAGTCCAGCTTCTAGTAAAATTGCAGAAGCAAAATTTGACGCAGCAATAACGATTACTGGTCCGATAATGTTAGGTAAAATATGTTTGCTAATTATCCTTCCATTTTTATATCCAAGAGCACGACCCGCCTCTACAAATTGTTGTTCTCTTAACGAAAAAAATTGTCCACGAACTAGTCGGGCAACTTCAACCCACATGGTTAATCCTACTGCAATAAAGACCTGTGCAAAACCTTTTCCTAAAGCCATTGTAATTGCTATGACTAATAACAAAGTAGGTATCGACCAAACTACATTGATCAACCATAAAATTATATGATCCACCCATCCACGAAAGAATCCGGCGAGAGCACCTAAAGTTATTCCAATCAATAATGAAATGACAACAGCAATCAATCCAACGGAAAGTGAAACGCGAGTTCCAACCATTAACCGGCTAAATAAATCTCTGCCAAAGCGATCTGTCCCTAAGAGAAAAGTTTTATTCACTAAACATTTTTCTTTAACAAAAACTTCTACATTAGAATTTAAAACATCTTTTTTAAATCCCAATTGCTTTAGCGATATACTATTTTTTTGACCTTTTTCTTGAGTATTTCCAGAAAATTCTTCGTAAAATAAATTCTCATCCTTTATTTTCCAACTCTTCAAAGGAACAAAAGTGTTGTTTGCTTTAGTACCATTAAATATTTTGGACACGAAAGTTGATTGATTAATTTTTGATCGAGGTATTTTTAAAAATGTTGCTTTGAACCCAGGATGTTGTAGGCTTATAGGCAAACTCATGGTATTACTGAATGGTGTGTTGTCAGGAACAATCCAGTAACAAGCGATTGACATAAATACTGCTAAAGAAATTACAAACAGACCAAACATTGCAGGACGATGTTTTTTTAATCGTTGCCATGCTAATTTACTTGGTGATATTATTTCTTCTTGCTTCAATTCGAATTATGCGTTTTATTAATGATCTAAAATTATGATTTTTTTTTGAGCTGTAGTTTTTTCATTTCATTAGCGATTTCAATTGCATTAGCATCATCTTGTTTTTCGAGTTGTTCTATTACATTTTGAAAATCTTTTTCATTTCTATTTTGACTAAGTTTCCATGACCCTTCAATGGTAGAAATTTTCATACAAAATCCTCTAACTCCGTTCACTTGTTTCTCAAAATACCCTTCCGACATCGTTTCGACTGTTCGAGGTGTTGTTTGACCATTTTCATATTTTGCTTGTATTCGAATTAGATGAGAACGTAATTCATCATCTAAAAGTGGATGAAGAAAGCCTTTAACTTGTACGGTACGATAATTCCATGTAGATACATTTTCTTTTTCATACCATGAAGATGAAACGTATGAATGTCCTGCAGAAAAAATTGCTAATCCGGCAACATTATTACGACTAAATATTTGTGCTTGTGGATTTGCAGCTGAAACATGTCCGTATAAATACAACTCATTTCCTCTCTGTAACAATTCCATGGGTATCATACTTGCAGATGGAAATATCGCATCAACAGTTATTAATGCACCGAATGAAAATTCTTTTATAAATTCTATTAACGTTTGGAGATCTTCTTTTCGGAAATGCGCTGGGCTATACATTGTATAGATTTTAAATTACATTTTTATTGAAATTATTTTAGGATAATAATTAATCTTAATTGCCTTATCTAATAAATTTAACTAATAAATTTTCGGTTTAAAAAGATCTTTCATATTCAGAAAAGGAATATTCGTAAAAATTATTGTCATCAGCATGATGTCGTTGGTAGCTATTTAGTCGCCATTCCGACATGCTAAACTCTGGAAAGCGAGCATCACCTTCAAATTCCTTATAAATTCTAGTCAGATAAATTTTATCTGCTGCATGAATTGCTTGTTTATAAACCTCCCCTCCGCCAATGATAAACACTTCGTCTTCTTTTTCGCAAAGGTCAATAGCATCTTGTAATTGATGAATTATTTCACAACCAGGTGCTACAAAATCTACTTGCCTGGTAACAATAATATTTCTTCTGTTAGGCAAAGCTTTTCCTATTGACTCATAGGTTTTTCTACCCATAATAATTGTATGGTTCGAGGTAATTGCTTTGAAATGTTTTAAATCGGCAGGGAGATGCCAAAGCAATTTATTGTCGCCACCAATTACATTGTTTTTTGAAACGGCGGCAATAAGTGATATTCTCATAAATTAATTAAAGCTATTTTATAATTGTGAAGATATAAAATCAAATTATAGTTGGGTGTTTGGCTAATTTTTTCGACAACTGAAGAATTATTTTTTTTTAATTAATCTAAAAATCTATACAGCAACAGCACCTTTAATAGGTGGGTGTGGATCATAATTTTTAATCGCAAAATCTTCAAATTTAAAGTCGAATATATTTTTTACTAATGAATTGATTTGCAAGTTAGGTAAGGGTCGGGTGTTTCTACTTAATTGCAAATTTACTTGATCGAAGTGATTGCTATAAATATGTGCATCACCTAACGTATGAATGAATTCCCCCACTTTTAATCCACAAACTTGAGCAATCATGTGTGTAAGTAATGCATAAGATGCAATATTGAACGGAACACCTAAAAATAAATCAGCGCTACGTTGATATAATTGACAACTCAATTTTCCGTTAGCTACATAAAACTGAAACATAATATGGCAGGGTGGAAGTGCCATTTTATCTATTTCACTTACATTCCAAGCACTCACTAAAAGTCGTCTGGAGTTAGGATTTTTTTTAATTTGCTCAACCACATTATAGATTTGATCGATAGTCTTTCCGTCAGGGCAGTTCCATGATCTCCATTGTGAGCCATAAACTGGTCCGAGATTACCGTTTTCATCAGCCCAATCGTCCCAAATACTTACTCCATTATCCTTTAAATATTTGATGTTCGTTTCGCCCTTTAAGAACCATAAAAGTTCATGTATGATCGATTTGGTATGGATTTTTTTAGTGGTTACAAGAGGAAAACCATCTTCTAAATTGTAACGCATTTGGTATCCGAAAATACTAACGGTACCAGTTCCTGTGCGATCTTCTTTCTTAACTCCTTGATCTATCACATGCTTGAGGAGGTCGAGATACTGTTTCATAAAAGTTTACATTTATGCAAAGGTAATACGATATTTGCATCCTAAATTAAAAACGAATAGTGAATTATTAGAAAGGCATTATTTTTACAAAACAATAAAATTACACCTATGAAAAACCTTCTACGAATATTACTCTTACTTCAAGTGCTTTCTCTTGCATCATGTTCTGAAGACAACTCAACAACTCCCAATATTGATGCTAGGGATAAGTTTACGGGTGTCTGGTCGTGCAAAGAGACCATTTCCGGGACGACCCAAATATTCAACATACAGATATCGAAAATTGGAATAGAGGATTCAGTTAATATCAGCAACTTTAGTAATTACGGTTCTACTGCGGATGCAATTGCATTTATAAGTGGAAATAGTTTAACGATTCCTACACAGAACATTGGTGTCACTGGAATCCCGGTGGGAGGGACAGGTATTTATAGTAGTAATGCAGTAACACAGAAAATCACTATGAATTATTCTACGGATGGTTCAAGTGCAACGGCAATTTGTACAAAGTAAGATTGTAAATTTTTTGGTCAACCTACTTCAGGCTCGCACACCAATTCGTAATTCGTAATTTTTAATTTAAATTACTGTTCTCCGTTTACTTGTTCAGCATTTACGATAGTCATTTTTACAGAATCAACGCTATGCTTAAAACGTTTTAAAATATTGAATTCATAGCCACCAAAAATTCGTTTTTCATTTACTGCTGGAATTCTTCCGTAGATATAATTTAGTAATCCTGAAATAGTATCATAGTTGGGATTTTCAGGAAGTGCCAATGGAATCAAATCATTCACATCACTAATACTTGCCATTGCATTTACGATATATTCTATTTCACTCTTCTTTTCTACTGGTGGTTTTTCATCATCGTATTCATCTTGAATTTCACCTACGAGTTCTTCGATGATATCTTCCATCGTTACGATACCAGCAGTGCCTCCAAATTCATTCGTGACAATTGCCATTTGTATGTGTTGTGTCTGAAATTCTTTTAATAAATCGTTGATGCGTTTATTTAGTGGAATAAAATAAGCAGGACGTAATAAGTCATTGATACCTCTGAAGTTTTTCTCGAAAAGAACTTTGATAAGATCCTTACTGTAAACAACACCGATAATATTATCTAAAGAATCTTGATAAACGGGCATTCTTGAATAGCCTTCATCAATCACTCGAGTTACAACTTCATCACGACTTGATGCAACATCAATAGCCGCAATTTTTGTACGTGGAATTAAAATCTGACGAACAACACGATCATCAAATTCGAAAACATTTTGGATGAGTTCATGTTCTGACTGGTTTATGCTACCACCTTCTTCGCTTTCGGTAAGAATCATTCTTAACTCTTCCTGTGTATGGATATCTTCCACCTTTCGAAAATCGATACCAAGAATTCGCATGATTAAATTCGAGAATTTATTTAAGAACCAAATAAAGGGACGGAAAATGAGAAAGAAAACTCTTAACGGTAAAGCAATCGTCATTGCTGTTTTTAATGGATTTGTAATACTATAATATTTTGGCACAAGTTCTCCAAAAACAATATGTAAAACAGTAATGAAAATGAAAGCAATAGGAATTGCGATTTTATGTATTGCCAATGGATCCGGTTGAAATCCGAGACGATGAACCACCTCAATAATAAAATTGGTAGCTACACTTTCACCAACCCAACCCAATGCAAGACTTGCCAACGTGATTCCTAGTTGGGTAGCTGAAAGATAATGATTGAGGTTGTCAATTATATTTTTCGTAAGAGTTGCAAAACGATGACCTTGTTTTTCTTTCAGATCAACTTGCGAGGATCTAACCTTTACGATAGCAAATTCGGCGGCGACAAAAAAGCCATTTAGAAACACTAAGAAAACAGTTAATAATATATCAGATAACATTCAGGTTGGTAGATGGTTAACTGCAAAGATATAATAGCTGAAGGATGCAGCGACGTTTTTAGTAAATTATTTAACAGTGAGTTGATTACAATAGTTTAGGATTATTAATGTGTCGATTCTTATCGCGAGCAGACTTTTTATGGAGATTTTTTTCGAGCGCAGTAGTAAGATCTACACCAGTTTGATTGGCCAAACAGAGTAACACAAATAAGATGTCAGCCATTTCATCCGCAGGATCACTGTTTTCTTCTCCTTCTTTAAAAGATTGTTCCCCATATTTTCTGGCAATAATTCGTGCTAATTCTCCCACCTCTTCCGATAATAGTGCCATGTTAGTGAGTTCATTAAAGTAACGAACTCCAATAGTTTTAATCCATTTATCAACCATGGATTGTGCCTCTAGAATAGTCATAATTTTTGAATGGTTATTTGGAAATAAATAATAGTTTATAATAGAATCTCAAATGAGAAAAAATACTACTTAAAATTTTGAGTTTAATCACATAAGAATTTTTAAAAAAAATAGACCAGTAGTTAGTTTTAACTACTGGTCTAAAAATAATTATTCAATTTGATATTCCATCAAATAACTGCAATTATTTACTATTTCAATTTAAGATCCATATCTACTCTTCTGTTTTTTGCTCTTCCAGCTGCCGTTTTATTTGTTTCAACTGGTTTTGATTCACCATATCCTTCAGAAACTAATCTTTCTGCTACAATTCCTTTGCTGATGAAATAATCACGAACAGCAGCAGCACGATTTTTTGAAAGAATAAGATTGGATGCATCATCGCCAACATTATCGGTATGTCCATCGATTGTCATATTGTAATCAGAATATTCGTTCAAGATTGCTACAATTTCATCTAGAAGTTTATTAGAATTCTTTTTAATAGTTGCTTTTCCAAAATCAAATTGTATGGCAGTAGCTGCGAATGCTAAACGTTTTTTTACTTCAACACTAATTACTGGGCATCCACTATTGCTTGCAGGTCCAACTTTAGTAGGACATTTGTCAATACCATCATGAACGCCATCACCATCTGTATCAGGGCAACCTTCATTGGCTAATGTTCCAACTAATTTCGGGCACTTATCATCAGGATCCGCTATTCCATCACCATCAGTATCAGGACAGCCGTTAAATTTAACATCACCTTTTTCATTAGGACATTTATCATCTTTATCCGGTACGCCATCGCCGTCGGTATCAGGACAACCATTAAATTGTGCAGCACCAAAAACATCAGGACATAAATCAGAATTATCTGCAATTCCATCGCCATCTTTATCTGGACAACCTTGTGCGGATTTAACGCCAGCAAC
Source organism: Bacteroidota bacterium (assembly GCA_025352785.1). GTDB lineage: Bacteria > Bacteroidota > Bacteroidia > AKYH767-A > OLB10 > JANXSD01. Next base: position 1,983 of record JANXSD010000070.1, on the reverse strand, counting down.
AGTAGGACATAAATCATCTTTGTCAAGAATACCGTCACCATCCGTATCAGGAATTGGGCAACCTTTATATTCCCACACACCTTTTTCAAATTTGCAATTGTCATGCTTATCCGAAACAAGATCCTTGTCACTATCCTTTGGTTTTTTATTAGCGATATTTATACGTGCACCGAAATAGAAATTGAACCCTTTAGATTTACTACTTGTTAATCCAAGAAGATCATCACTTCCTATTGTTAAAAATCCAATTCTAAAACCTAATCCCGCTTTAACATCTTTGCTGCTTGCGTTGTAAGTTATTGGAATACCAACATCAAATAATCTGGTTTCATATCTTGGAACTAATGATACTTGACTTGCATAATAATTTCCCGCACTTTCCTTTTTATTAACTACACTTTGCAGATAAGTAGCATTTACATAAATATTTTTTGCTGCTTTCACATCTAAGCCAATTACTGCTGATGTGGGCATGTTTACTACTAATGTTTTATTAAAGCGTTCATCAAGTGTAAATCCTGCATCCGCTAATTGTTGTTTTACTACTGAATAATTGCTAAAATCGAAATTATCGAGGTTCGGTAATTGCCCTGAACCTGTGACATGCAATTCGCGAATGTTTTTATATTTTAAATAACCAATGTCAAGTACAGAAGCTGTTACTTTAAATTTATATTTATTAACTGTGTTGTCATAAACATGATTGTCGCCATCCATCGTGTAATAATAACTTTCTGCATCTGGTCGATATTCATAAGTAAGCCCTAAATCACCACCAAAACCAGTTGCTGCTGATTTGCCAAAAAACTGATCGTAAAAGCCACTGTAACTATTGAAATTATTTAATTGATTTGCTTTATCGTTTTTAATATCTGTTTTCAATGTAAAATCTACAGAATTAACAGCCAAAGAATCTGGTTGAGGATAATATGTGCCATCTATATTTTTTCCGTCCATAAAAACAATTGCACTTCCCCTATAAAGCTTGGCGGTTACACCTGCTTTCAAAAAATTCTTGCCGTTATCTAGTAATACCGTAGCATAAGAAATACCTAAGTCAGTAACTAGATGTGATGTCCAATAGTAGGGTGATTTATCATTAACTGCAAATGCATTTCCAGTATTAACATATCCATGAGCCAATGCATTAAAAACTTGACCATCGAAATTATTAAATTGATTTAATAAGCGCATCCTTGTTATTAAGCCAATGGAATTTTTTTTATTAATAGAATAAAATAAAGATGGACCTCTCACTTCTAAAAAGGGTAAAGTAAGATCAATATTTTTATTAACAATCGACTTAAGGTATCTTCCTAATTGTATTGAATCTTTATTTCTACCATCTTTAATTAAATTCCGATAGTCAAATGATAATTCATTATTATTACCAAATGCATTTATAGAATATAAGTTAAGAGAAAATTTGTGACGTGAATCAGCAATGCTTGAAGGATTGAGAAATAACCCGTCAATGGCTGAATAATTACTATTGGCTACCCCAAGATAACCTTGCGCGTTTGTTTGATAAGTGGAGATTAGCAAATAAAATAGTGCTAACGTAAAGTATTTTTTCATGGATATTATGGTTATAGTTTAGCCATGATGAAAAATAAGTATGCCAAACCATGTAAAGGGTAAATGTGAAAAAGTTGGGAAATAATTCCACAACTTAAATATAGACATTTAATTTTATATTGGAATTTTAATCTCTTAGGGTAAATTCCCCGCCCCTTGGGGTGAATGCTTAAATTTGTAAATGTCAGAAAGCAAATATATTCATAAGTCACATCATGTATCAGTTTTATTATATCATTTCGTTTGTCCAGCAAACTATAGAAGAATTGTATTTAGTGAAGATGTAGGTAAAACAATGAAAGAAATATGTATAGAAATAAGTAAACGCTACGCAGTCCATTTTTTATAAATTGGGACAGACCAAGATCACGTTCATTTTTTGGTACAATCGGTTCCTAAAACTCG
>JANXSD010000067.1 GCA_025352785.1 Bacteroidota bacterium | reverse complement strand
TGCGATGCGATGAAACGCATCGCAACCTAATTAACGAACGCATCTCAATAATAAAAAAAACCGGTGTGGATGCGAGTGATCGCATCCACACCGGTTTTTTAATTTCTGAATCTCGATGCGATGAATCGCATCGAGATTCAGAACCTAATTTCCGATTTCGCTCATAAATCGAATACGCATCAGGCGAACTTCCTCGAGCGAATAATCATCTTCACCTAATTCTGTTAAAGCATCAGCCGCAGAATCCGTTTCAGCACTACGGAAATATTCAAACAATTCATCCTGACGATCTTCATCAATCACTTCATTGATATAATAAGTGATATCGATTCTTGTTCCAGAAGCAACGATCGTTTCTATTTCGGTTATTAATTCAGCGGTTGTAATTCCTTTCGCTTCCGCCATATCATTTAAAGCAATCTTACGATCGATATTTTGAATGATATATACCTTTAACATACTCTTATTGACAACACTCTTCACAACCAGATCCATCGGTCGTTCAATTTCATTATCCTCCACATATTTCTTGATGAGTTCTGCGAAAGCCTTACCATATTTCATGGCTTTACCAGATCCAACACCAGTGATGTTCTTCAATTCCTCAATAGAAATCGGATAATTTGTAGCCATCTCTTCCAGAGAAGGATCTTGAAAAATTACGAAAGGAGGAAGGTTGATTTGCTTAGCTACATTTTTTCGAAGATTTTTTAACATCTCGAAAAGTTGTTCATCAGCAGCACCGCCACCACCAGCACCAGAGAATTCATCATCCTCGTCGGTTTCCGTATTTTCAAAGTTGGTATCGAGTGCTATTTTGAAGGAACTTGGCGACTTTAAATACGCATGTCCATCATCACTTAATCTCAACAATCCATAATTGTCGATGTCTTTATCTAATAGTCCTGCAATTAATGCTTGACGAATTAATGCAGTCCAGAAACGTTCATTTTGTTCTGATCCTTCTCCGTAAACTTCTAACTTATCATGTTTATAAGTCTTAACTTGCTGATCTGCTTTCCCCATAAGAACATTTACTAAATGTTCTGCTTGATGTTTTTCTTTCACTGCCAATATTGCATCGAGCAACATTTCGAGTTCATCTTGTGCTTCTATAAGTGGTTTCGGATGTAAACAGTTATCACAACTATTACAATTATCTTGATCATATTTCTCACCAAAATAATTCAATAATACGCGACGACGACAGATAGAAGTTTCCGCATAACCTACAGTTTCGAGAAGAAGCTGTTTGCCAATTTCTTGTTCTGCTACGGGCTTCCCTTTCATGAACTTTTCTAACTTCTCAATGTCTTTAAAGCTATAAAAAGTGACACATCTACCTTCACGGCCATCTCTTCCTGCGCGACCTGTTTCTTGGTAATATCCTTCTAAACTTTTTGGAATATCGTGGTGAATAACAAATCGAACATCGGGCTTATCGATACCCATTCCGAAGGCAATCGTTGCAACGATCACATCCACTTCTTCCATTAAAAACATATCTTGATGTTTGGCGCGAGTGGTGGAATCTAAACCGGCATGATAGGGTAAAGCTTTGATTCCATTAACGGTAAGTGTTTGTGCTACCTCTTCCACCTTTTTACGGCTAAGGCAATAAATCACTCCTGATTTACCAGTATGTTGCTTAACGAACTTAATGATTTCTTTAAGAACATTTTGCTTTGGACGAATCTCATAATAAAGATTAGGTCGGTTAAACGATGCTTTATATACGACAGCATCACTCATTCCTAAATTCTTTTGAATATCCGCTTGTACCTTCTCCGTAGCCGTTGCTGTTAAGGCAATTATCGGGAATTCACCAATCTGATCGATGATCGGACGAAGTCGACGGTATTCAGGGCGGAAATCATGTCCCCATTCAGAAATACAATGTGCTTCGTCAATAGCAAAGAAAGAAATCTCGATTTCTTGAAGAAATTTAACATTTTCATCTTTTGTCAAAGATTCTGGAGCTACAAAAAGCAACTTCGTTTTCTTGTCTCTAATGTCCTGTCGAACTTTAGTGATTTCTAATTTTGATAAGGAAGAATTCATAAAATGGGCAACACCATCGTCGGTATTGAAGCCGCGAATAGCATCCACTTGGTTCTTCATGAGCGCAATCAGCGGGGAAATAATGATTGCAGTTCCTTTACTCATCAGTGCTGGAAGTTGATAACACATCGACTTACCACCACCGGTTGGCATGATTACGAAAGTGTTACGACCAGCGAGTAAAGAACGGATCACCGCTTCTTGTTCGCCTTTGAACGATTCATAACCAAAATATTTGTTTAACGCTTCTGAAAGCGAATTCTCTACCACTAGCATGTACACGGGAAATTTATGGACGACAAATTTAATCTATTTTTGTTTCCAGTTAACGCGAATTGTAATCTAAATCTTGCATCCTTGTTCGCGATTCACGGAGGATTCATCAAAATATCTTGCTTGTTGTGAAGATAACAAGTTATTATTTAAATAACAAATTTAATTTCATCGATTTTTTTACCATTAATAATTGTTGAATGGTAATTAATGAAGATGTTTATCATAAATAGAATGACCATAGATCATAAAATAATTGAATCTGCAAAAAGAACGATAAAACTTGAAGCGGATGCATTGCATGAAATTATCAAACATTTAGGAGATGATTTGATAGCATCCGTAAAAATAATTCTAAAGTCAAATGGGAGAGTTGTTGTTAGTGGAATTGGAAAGAGTGCGATTATTGCAAATAAAATTGTTGCTACTTTAAACTCAACAGGTACGGCATCTGTTTTTATGCATGCCGCTGATGCGATACATGGAGATCTAGGAATTATTCAACGTGATGATGTGGTAATTCTAATTTCAAATTCGGGAAATACTCCGGAAATAAAAGTGCTAGCACCATTAATTAAATCAGGTGCTAATACATTAATTGCTATGGTTGGTAATCTTGATTCTGAATTAGCGAAGCATGCGGATTATGTTTTAGATACTACTGTAAGTAAAGAAGCTTGTCCGCATAATTTAGCACCCACAAGTAGTACCACTGCGCAATTAGCGATGGGCGATGCTTTAGCCGTATGTTTGTTAGAACTTCGAGGATTTACGAAGGAAGATTTTGCACGCTATCATCCGGGTGGCGCATTAGGTAAAAAGTTGTATTTAAAGGTAGACGACTTACTTGCTAATAATCAAAAGCCTGAAGTTAATTTAAATACAAAAATTACTGAGGTAATTCTTACCATATCGTCGAATAGATTGGGTGCAACAGCGGTGATTGATAATGGTAATTTGGTAGGAATAATTACTGATGGTGACTTACGGAGGATGATGCAAGAAAATCTACATTTTGATCAGCTTATTGCAAAAGATATTATGAAGTTAAATCCTAAAACGGTAGAGAAGGACACGATGGCAGTAGAGGCATTACAATTGATGAAAGAATATAATATTTCTCAGTTGATTGTAGTAGATAAAAAGAAATTTTTAGGCTTTGTGCATTTGCATGATTTGCTTAGAGAAGGAATTTTATAATTATTGATATGTGTTTTTTATAATAAGGTGATTCGTCATCAATAGTTAAACAATTAAATTAATTATGGCATTGAGAAAGAAAAGTCCGAATAAAGAAATGAATTTCCTTGGTCATCTGGAAGCATTAAGATGGCATCTTGTTCGATCAGCAATTGCAATTTGTGTACTTGCTGTAATCGCATTTTTAAACAAAGAAATTATTTTTGATGGAATAATATTAGCCCCTAAGAATAAAGATTTTCCTACTTATCGTGTGTTATGTTATTTGTCGAAACGGTTTAATATTGATATGTGTTTTGATCAGATAAATTTTTCAGTAATCAATTTAGATATCTCTGGACAGTTTACTACACACATGTGGATCGCTTTTATGTCGGGATTTATTCTTGCCTTTCCCTATTTTATTTGGGAACTATGGCGATTCATTAAACCCGCATTATCGGATCGTGAGTTAGGGATTTCAAGAGGAGTAGTTTTCTTTACTAGCCTGTTATTTATTTCAGGATTATTGTTCGGATATTATGTGATCACTCCATTATCTATTAACTTCTTAGGGAATTATCAAGTAAGTGCCGAAGTGCACAATACAATTAGCCTTGATTCGTATATCAATATTGTAACGGTGATGTCATTATCAACTGGATTGGTGTTTGAATTGCCAATGATAATTTACTTCCTAAGTAAAATTGGATTTATCACCCCTCAATTTATGCGTACGTATCGTAAACATGCAATGGTTGTAAATCTTATTCTTGCTGCGGTTATTACGCCTTCACCTGATGTTACTAGTCAAATGTTAGTTGCCTTTCCGCTTTTTGCACTGTATGAAATTAGTATTTATGTATCCGCAATGGTGTATAAGCAGAAATTGAAAAAGGCTAAATTGTAAAGTGCAAATAAGTCCACCTTTACTTCTTAAAAAACATTAGTAATAATTCATTGTTAAAATAGATTGTAAAATAAATTAGAAATATGTCAACAATACAAGAGTTTAATGACTATCGCACGAAGATGAATAAAAAGATTCTCGATGCAGACAATTTGAATATTAAAAGGCTCTATGCATTAGATACTACTACGTATCAAAGTGGAACCTTAAATGTTAAAACCAAAGAAATGTTAGGGTTAATTTCTTCGATGGTATTACGTTGTGATGATTGTATACGTTTTCATTTAGGTAAATGCAAAGAGGAAGGAGTGACTACTGAAGAATTATTCGAAGTATTTGCTATTGCTAACCTTGTTGGAGGAACTATTGTTATACCTCATACTCGACGTGCGTTAGAGTATTGGGAAGAACTAAATAAGTAATTTTGTCGTATATATTTAATTAATCAAAGCCTACTGAATACTATGGAATTTTCTTGTCACTATTTTAAGCGTATTTCACTGTTGCTGTTCCTGCTTTTATGTGTTATAATTTCCAATGCACAGGAAACGCGTATTACAGGTAAAGTTACTGATGTTCTTACCAACGAGCCTATCCCTTTTGCAGGAGTGGTATTTAAAGGAACAACTGCCGGAACAAATACGGATATGGATGGAAAATTTGTACTTATATCCACTTCGCCATCCGATAGTATAATTTGCACTACGATTGGTTATACCGCTGTAAAGATGCGAGTGAAGAAAGGTCAAACGCAAGTTATCAATATTGTTTTAAAAGCCAGTAAGTATGAATTGCAAGAGGTAGTGATTAATGCAGGCGAAAATCCAGCTAATATTATTGTAAGAAATATTATCAAACATAAAGATGATAATGATCCCAATAAATTGGAAACGTATCAGTATGAAGTTTATAATAAATTGGAGTTTGATCTCACAAATATCACCGAGAAATTTAAGAACAGAAAACTATTAAAGCCTTTCAAATTTATTTGGGATGATATTGATAGTGTTGAAACAAATAGTAAACCTTTCCTTCCTTTTTTTATATCTGAATCTATGTCGGATGTGTACTATAAAAACAATCCTCAAAATAAAAAGGAGATTATTAAAGCAAGTAAAGTTTCTGGATTAGAGAATGCTTCGGTAACGCAATTTTTAGGTGACATGTATCAACGTGTAAATATTTATTCCAATTTTATTGAGCTTTTTGGTAAAGGATTTATCAGCCCAATCTCTGATTTGGGATTGGTATATTATCATTATTATTTACTCGATTCAGCATTCCTCGATAACCAATGGTGTTATAAGTTGAAGTTTAAACCTCGTCGTCCGCAAGAGCTCACTTTTGCAGGAGAATTTTGGGCTTCTGATACTACATGGGCTGTAAAAAAAATTAATATGCGCGTAGCCTACGATGCCAATATCAATTGGGTGGAGGACATGGCAATAGTACAAGAGTATGATCACGTGAATGACAAACATTGGATGCTGACGAAGGATCAATTCGTAGTTGATTTTGCAGCTCGTGAAGATGGATTGGGATTTATCGGCAGGAAAACTACTTCCTATCGAAAATTTATTTTGAATGAACCTATCGATGATAAAGTTTTTAAGGGCTCAGAAAATATAGTAGTGAAAGATGATGCGATGCAACAACCTGATACTTTTTGGCGAGAGAATCGACATGATAGTTTATCAGTACGTGAAAGGGAAATTTATCATTTAGTAGATACTATCAAAAAAGTTCCAGCATTTAAAACCTACGTTGATATTATTACTTTATTTTTTACTGGTTATAAAGACATCGGTAAAATTGAATTAGGACCTTATTATACTGTTTATAGTTTTAATGAAATTGAAGGCAATCGTTTTCGAATTGGTGCAAGAACAAGTGATGACTTAAGTACAAAAATTTTAGCAGATGGCTATCTCGCCTACGGAACAAAAGATGAACGATTTAAATACGGTGGGAATCTTAAATTCAAACTTAATGATAAGCCACGGCAATTTATAGGATTGTCGTATAAAAAAGATGTTCAACAATTAGGACAAAGTGATAATGCTTTTCAAGATGATAATATTCTTTCATCATTGTTTAGAAGAAGCCCAGCAACGAAATTAAATAGTATCGAAAATGAAAAAGCATGGTATGAAATTGAATGGTTTCCAGGTCTATCAAATAAATTACTTTTTTCGCATAGTCATTTTGTTCCTTTAGGAGAATTTAACTTTGATTATTTCCCTGACGGAGATGCAGTACCGAAATCTACACTCACCACCTCTGAAATTTCTTTGGTATCCAGATTCGCATATCGTGAAAAGTTTGTGAGTGGAAAAATTGATCGCGTTAGTTTGGGAAGTGATTATCCAATCGTGCAACTAAATTTTACACTTGGTTTAAAGAATATTTTAGATAGTGATTTTGGCTATCAAAAGTTGACTGTTAAAATTGATGATCGCCTAAAATTAAATCCATTTGGATATACGTATTGGCTGGTGACACTTGGAAAAACATGGGGTAAAGTGCCGTATCCGCTACTTGAATTGCATCCCGGAAACGAAACATATTTCTATGATTATGCGGCCTTTAACTTGATGAATTATTTTGAATTTGTAAGCGATTATTATGTGAGTGCTTACGCTACTCATCACTTCGATGGATTCTTTTTTGATAAAGTTCCTTTGTTTAGAAAATTAAAATGGCGGGAAGTAGTGCAAGCGAAAGCTGTTTACGGACGATTGGATGATAATAATTTGAAATTACTTAGTAACCAAGGGGTCTTTAATTCATTAAATAAAAAGCCGTATGTGGAAGTTGGCGCCGGTGTAGAAAATATCTTCAAAATATTCCGTATCGATTTCTTATGGCGATTGGCTTATCTCGAAAATAAAAATACGACCAACTTCGGTATTCGTGGAAGTTTCCAACTTACGTTTTAATTATTCACTGTTGTATCCAATCCTTATCTTTGACTCCTATGCAAATTCTTCGTTCCGATAATTTAATTAAGCGTTATAAAAATCGCACTGTTGTGGATAATGTTTCTATTCGTGTACAGCAAGGTGAAATTGTTGGGTTGTTAGGTCCGAATGGAGCTGGTAAAACAACAACTTTTTACATGACTGTTGGTTTAGTGAAGCCCAACGAAGGAAAAATATTTTTGGATGATAAAGAAATTACCAATGAGCCGATGTACAAACGTGCGCAGATGGGAATCGGTTATCTTGCACAGGAAGCTTCTGTATTTCGAAAATTGTCGGTGGAGGATAATATCAAAGCTGTTTTAGAGATGACAAAGTTGGATAAGAAAGCTCAACGCGATAGACTCGAAACATTGATTGAAGAATTTAATTTGGAGCGTGTTCGCAAAAGTAATGGTGATGTATTATCAGGTGGCGAGCGCCGACGAACGGAGATCGCAAGAGCACTAGCCGTTGATCCTAAATTTATATTGTTAGATGAACCTTTTGCCGGTGTTGATCCCATAGCAGTGGAAGATATTCAAACCATCGTTTTTAAATTAAAGGATAAAAATATTGGCATCCTCATTACAGATCATAATGTGCACGAAACATTAAAGATTACCGATCGTGCATATTTACTTTTCGAAGGCAAAATTTTAAAAGAAGGCAGCGCACAAGAACTAGCCGACGATGAACAAGTTCGTAAAGTTTATTTAGGACAAAATTTTTCGTTGAGGTAAATGAAGAAGTGAGCATTAAAATTTCATCTTGTAAAGAGATTATTTAGAACTATTAAAATGTTTTTGAACCTATTAATTTTATAGTCGAATGAAAAAGCTATTCTTCTTCTTTATTATTTGTTTGAGTTCTCTGTGCGTATCTGCGCAAAGTTATCCTACAGGACAAAGTAAGGATTCAATTAAACTAGATGGTATTTATTCAACATATTCTAGCACTTTATCTTTTTATATCTATAAACCTCTTTCTTATGATTCACTTACAAGTCCTTTGCTAATAGGTTTAAATGGAGTTGGAGGAGACGGAACAAGTACCATAAGTCATTTGCAAGATATTGCAGAAAGGAGACATGCTTTAATTATTGGACCGAATCTA
>JANXSD010000053.1 GCA_025352785.1 Bacteroidota bacterium | reverse complement strand
TTTTAATCTCAAAGAGCCTATCGACTTTTTAAATGAACTAAAAAATGAAATTGGTTCTCCGTTGACATATGAATTAATAGACAACTATGAAAAGAAATTGACATTCGACAACGGAGACAACACTTGGAAAAAGGAAGCTTTATCATCAGTGCTTGAAATGTTCTACTGGGACAAGACAAAGACACTTGACGAGTTAATCAGAGAAACTAGTATCCATTACAAACTCAAACTGGTAGACGAAAAATGACAGTAACGAAAGCGGAGAAATTGGCTGCATATAACAGCACCTACCCAAAAGGCGGGGTTTCGTATTCCAAAGACAGTTTTGTGGTTAATGGAACATTAGTTTTTCAAATCAAGTTTTGTGGTAAAAGTCCCGCCCTTCGCAAATCTGCAAACCGTCAGCCTGTGCAAAAAGTATCATAACTTTTATAACTGTTATTTAATTATATTAATTTTATATATTATTTTTCTGCTTTAATATTTACTATGAATTTTCAGCAAGGGTTCGATCGGCAACAGGCTGTTTAAATTCCAACAACAATTGATGATCAGATTGAAGAAGAGCATTTAGTTCGGTTAATTGATCTATTCGCTGAAAAATAATTGTAACGGATTTGGGATTTAAGTGTGGAAACAATAAAATTATTGATGGTCGTCCGGGTTATCATCCTAAAGATAGGCTCAGACTTTATTTGTATGGATATCTCAACAGAATCAGGACTTCGCGATTACTGGAACGTGAATGTAAAAGAAACATTGAACTGATTTGGTTGATGAAAGGTCTGTCTCCCTGCTTTCGTACCATTGCCGGTTTTCGAAGTGAAAATCCTCTGGGATTGAAAAATCTCTTTCGACATTTTGTAAAGATGATGCAAGGCTGGGGATTATTGGAAGGAGAAAATAAAGCCATTGATGGTTCTAAATTCAGAGCGGTTAATTCTAAGAAGTACAATTTTAATGAAGCAAAGATTATGCGTCAGGAAAAATACATTGATGAAAAAATTAATGAATACCTACAAGCATTAGAACAAGCAGATGCAAGTGATGATAAATTAAATTCTATTCTCACTGAGAAGCTAACCAAACAACTACTTCGTAAAGATAAGTATGCACAAATAAAACAAAAGTTGGTGGAGTCAGGTGTTGATCAGATCAGCACTACTGACCCTGATGCACGTTCGATGATCCTTCATGGGAGTGTCATTGAAGTTGCATATAATGTTCAGACGGTCGTTGATAGCGCACATAAATTAATCGTTCATTATGAGCCAACAAATACCAATGACAGAAAAGCTTTATTTGCGGCTGCTTTGACAACTAAAGAAATACTAAATAAAGACTCCATCATTGTGCTTGCGGACAAAGGTTATCATAATGCAGAACAGCTTAATCATTGCAAACAAGAAAACATTATTACCTATGTATCTGCACAGGAAATACCCAGAAATAATCCGGTATCAACAGAACTATATTACGGAGAAAAATTTGTTTATCATGCTAATGAAGATGTGTATATTTGTCACAAAGGTGAGCAGTTAAAGACTAACGGTCGGGAATATGCTAAAAAATATAAGAACAACATTACTAAAGTTAAACATTATAAAACCAAAGCCTGTAGAGCATGTTTAGTAAAATCATTATGCACCAATATTCCTTTAGGAAGATTGATAGAACGATCTGAATATGCTCCTGCAGTAGAAGAAAACAACAAAAGAATCATTAATGAAAAAGAGCGCTATTTACAAAGGCAATGTATCATTGAACATGTCTTTGATACCATCAAACGACAATGGGGATTTGAACATATACTGTTAAAAGGTCTTAAAAAAAATAGCGGAGAATTTGGATTAATTTACTTTACCTACAACTTTAGAAGAGTAATGAACATCTTTGGCTTCCAAGAGCTAAAAAAGCGCTTAGAAAGGCTTATTTCAACAATTTTAAGGTTGTTATCCACGATGAATCACGATAGAAATCTAAAAATATTTATTCCTGTAATGAACCACAGTACATTTAATGCATTCAATTATTGTATAATTTAGTTTTTGCACGAACTGACGTTATGCCGCATTGCTCGGTTGGTAAGCCGATAAAATTATTTCTCGACAAATTTGGATTCCTTCAACAAATTACTTATCTTTGACGTAAGTAACGTAAAACGACAGTATGTTAACATCATTTGGCGACAAAGACACAAAGAAAATATGGGAAGGTGAACGAGTTAAAGGTTTTTCAACAGAAATTCAAGAAACCGCTCGCAGAAAACTGAGAATGTTAAACAACTCACAAGACCTGAATGACTTGCTTATACCGCCATCGAATCGACTTGAAAAATTGAAAGGAAATTTTAAAGAATTCTATTCCATTAGAATTAACAATCAATGGCGAATCATTTTCAAATGGGACAATGGAAACGCTGAGGAAGTTGAAATAATTGATTATCACTAAACGACTGAAACATGAAAAAACTAAAAAACATACATCCGGGAGAAATTCTTCAAGAAGAATTTTTATTGCCTTTAGAAATTAGCGCATACAAACTTTCCAAAGACATTGGAATTCCGCAGACACGTGTTTCTGCTATCATAAAAGGCAACAGACGCATAACCGCAGACACTGCGCTTAGACTTTCTAAATATTTCGGAAACTCTGCAAAGTTTTGGCTGGGACTTCAGGACGACTTTGACATTGAAGAAGAAAGAAACCAGAAGAAAGCTGAACTGAATGCGATCAAGCAATATACTCGCAACGTTGCATAACATTACCTAAGCGAGATGCGGAGTTCCTGGAAGCTGCAAATGCTTTTTAAAGGTGCGCGAAGCGCGAAATGTTTTGCATTTGCAATTCCCTTTTGTACATTTAATAAAGTTTATCTGCTAAGATAGTTAGTGCTTTTAATTTCCGCACCTCGCTTAGCTAAAACCGTCAGGCTGTGAAAGAACATCCTTCCTTGTTTTATTTACTTTAAAATTTCGTTGTAAAAAACGTATCAACACATTGTCGCTACTTTTAAGAAGATATATTTTAAGTTGCTAGTTGTGGTTGAAAAATTTGGAAGTGGTAGAAAAGCTTAGGAATGGTCCGTTTAAAAATAAAAAGGACAATCCTTTTATAATCTGGAGTCCATTTTTTGGGTCACATTTAATTTCTGGGGAGCAAGATATTTAGGCAAACAGTTTTTC
>JANXSD010000036.1 GCA_025352785.1 Bacteroidota bacterium | reverse complement strand
TTTGTCAGAATTTTTTAATGTTAATGAATATAAATTATTCAATGTGTTGAATAGAAAATGTGGATGAATCTGTGCTTTTAAAGCATTTAATTCTAGTGATATTTTTTCCTTTTGTAATCGTAATAATTCATTCTGTGTTATAAAAGCTATAAGTGTATATTTTAATGAGTAGGTGAGTATTACTACGATCATTCCTTCTAATAAATCGAAGTTGGGTTTTAGCCGCTCCAAATACCTTAACATCGTATCTGGCATTTCTTTTTTTGGAAGCGCTTGCATCATGGCAAAATTCCAATGGGAATAACAAAAAATAAGTAATCCAGTAATGAAAAAGTAGGGGACGTATTTTCGCTTATTAAGAAGTTTAGGTACTAAAACATAGAGATGTACATAAACCATTGGAGCTTGACTGATAAATACAATGGCGACATAAATTAATCCCCATTTCCATCCCCAGGGTGTTAGGATATCATAAAGATTACGCGAAAGCCAAACAAGCCAAAACATCGCATGTAGAATTATACTATTGATGCGTGGATTTAAAATTCGTTGATTATAGCGTTCTAAAAATTTTTCAATCATATTTCAAAGATAGAAGAGCCTTCTTGCAAGCATACTTTTTTCGCTAATATATCCCAAATGAACGACCAATAGCCATTACGAACTGATCAAAATATTTGTGGTTTGTATTAGCCCTTTTGTCAAATAAGAGGGTATTATGGTCTAATAATTTTGATCAATCATATAGTATGCGTTTCTTAGTAGCTTGAAAATCAAAAAACACATGTTAAAAACAAAAGTACAAAGGACGATTGCAGGCTTAACCATTGTTTCTGCGGTAGTTATGAGCGGATTTATACCCGATGGACTAAGATCAAGCGGTATAGATGTAACTGCAATGGATAAATCAGTAAGTCCCAAAACGGATTTCTATGAATATGCGAATGGGACATGGCTGAAAAATAATCCAGTTCCTGCTGATCAACCACGATGGGGAAGTTTTGATGTTTTAGCAGATGCGAACAATAAAAAAATCAAAATGATGGTGGAAGATGCAGCTGGCGACAAAGGAGCAGAAACCGGAACTCCACGCCAGAAGCTTAGGGATTTTTACAATACTGCCATGGATACAGTTGCTATCGAATCTCAAGGAATTGCCCTATTGAAAGGAGAGTTTGAGCGAATTGATAAAATTTCTAATAAGAAACAATTGATAGAAACAATAGCCTATTTACACAAAAATGGATTTGGCGGTGTTTTCAATTTTTATGTTTATCGTGATATCAAGAAAAGTGATGAAAATATTTGTTACTTCTCACAAGGCGGATTAGGTTTACCTGATCGTGATTATTACACTAAAACAGATGATAAATCAATAAAGATCCGCGAAGAATATCTTAAGCATGTTTCAAAAATGTTGAAAATGTCAGGAGATAAAAATGCTGATTTAAACGCTAAGAAAGTTTTTGCAATAGAAACAGAATTTGCAAAAGCATCCAAGTCGAGAGTTGATTTACGTGATGATGAAAAAAATTATAACCGTTATGATTTCGGAAAATTGGCAGCATTAACTCCATCTATCGATTGGGAATTGTATCTTAATACAACAGGCGCTACTGCGAAATTCCCAATGAGTATGAATCAACCAGAGTTTTATCAACGCCTTAATACGATGTTTGATTCACTTTCAATGGGTGACTGGAAAGCCTATTTAAATTGGCATCTTATACATGAATCAGCACCCTATTTAAGTAGTAATTTCTTGAACGAGAATT
Organism: Bacteroidota bacterium; assembly: GCA_025352785.1. Lineage (GTDB taxonomy): Bacteria > Bacteroidota > Bacteroidia > AKYH767-A > OLB10 > JANXSD01. The sequence continues at coordinate 8,838 of JANXSD010000036.1, read as the reverse complement.
TTAGTTTTTATGGAACTATACTTAGCGGAACTAAAGTTATGCGTCCGCGATGGAAGCGTGTTCTAAATGCTTGTGATGAAGCAATCGGTGAGGTTGTAGGTAAGGTTTATGTAGATAAGTATTTCTCTGAATCTTCCAAACTACGCGTTAAAAAGATGGTAGATAATTTACTCGCAGCCTATAAAGTTCGTATTCAAAATCTTGATTGGATGAGTCCTGAAACAAAATTAAAGGCGCTGGAAAAATTAAGTATGTTCAATACAAAACTTGGTTATCCAGATAAATGGAAAGACTATTCGAAACTTGAAATTAATACGGATGGTTATATTACTAATATGATTCGTTCTAGTGTATTTGATTATAACCGTATGATCGCTAAATTGGGTCAACCGGTTGATAAATCGGAATGGCAAATGTTACCTCATCAAGTGAATGCTTATTATGAACCAACTTTAAATGAGATTGTTTTCCCTGCTGCTATCATGCAACCTCCTTTCTTTTATCCTGATGCTGATGATGCTGTGAACTATGGAGCAATTGGTGCTGTAATTGGCCATGAAATCACGCATGGATTCGATGATCAAGGGTCAAAGTATGATGGTAAAGGTAATTTAGCCGATTGGTGGACGGATATTGATCGAAGTAAATTTGATGCGAAATCAAAAGTACTTATTGCTGAATTTAGTGCTTATGAAGCACTTCCAGGTTTGAATGTAAATGGTGAATTAACGATAGGAGAAAACATCGCTGACTTAGGTGGAATTACTACTTCCTTGGCAGCATATCATCTATCTTTAGGTGGAAAGCCAGCAGTAGTACTTGACGGCTTCACTGGCGATCAACGATACTTCCTTGCATTCGCACAAGTGTGGAGAGGCAGTTTTAAAGATGAATACCTTCGTAACATGGTATTAACAAACGAACATTCGCCGGGCAATTTCCGTGCACATACTGTAACAAATCTTACTGATTTTTACCAAGCTTTCGATGTAAAGCCTGGAGATAAAATGTACAGAGAAGAGGCTGTAAGAGCTAAAATCTGGTAATATGATTTAATCCTAATAAAAGAGCCCTAAAGTAATTTACTTTAGGGCTCTTTTATATTCGATATCAATTGGAACTATTTATTGCATTTCTACTTTCTTGGAGTTTCTCTTTCGCTCATTTTCATCGAGATAAACTTTTCTCATACGTAATGATTTAGGAGTGATCTCTAAGTATTCATCTTTTTCGATATATTCCATTGATTCCTCTAAGGAGAAATTAATTTTAGGAGCAATACGAACATTGTCATCAGAACCTGAAGCACGCATGTTCGTTAGTTTTTTAGGCTCACAAATGTTCACCACCAAATCATCCGGACGAATATGTTGACCGATCACCATTCCTGCATAAATCTGCTCACCTGGCTCAATGAAGAAGAAACCTCGGTCTTGCATACGATCTATAGAGTAAGGAGTACATGTTCCTGATTCTTTCGCTAATAAAACACCAGAGATTCTTCCTGGGATGGGACCTTTCCATGATTCAAACATTTTGAAACGATGAGCCATGGTAGCTCTTCCTGCTGTAGCAGTTAAAATACTACTACGTAAACCGATTAATCCACGAGAAGGAATTTCAAATTCAAGATGTTGTAAGTCGCCTTTTGGCTCCATTACTTTCAATTCACCTTTACGTTGTGTCACCAATTCAATCACCTTTCCTGCAACTTCTGCCGGACTATCCACAGTCATGTGCTCGATAGGCTCAAATTTTACTCCTTCAACTTCTTTGGTGATTACTTGAGGTTGTCCAACTTGTAATTCATATCCTTCACGACGCATTGTTTCAACTAGGATCGACAAGTGAAGAACTCCACGACCATAAACAAGATAAGAATCAGGAGAAGCTGTTTCTTCAACACGCATTGCAAGATTTTTCTCCAACTCTTTATACAGACGATCACGGATGTGGCGAGAAGTTACAAAACGACCTTCTTTACCGAAAAATGGGGAGTTGTTGATGGTGAAAAGCATACACATTGTTGGTTCATCAACAGTAATAGGAACTAAGGCTTCAGGGTTTTCAGCATCCGCGATAGTATCACCGATATCAAAATCTTCGATTCCCGTTACCGCACATATATCACCGCAAGTAACTTCGGCAGCTTTTCTTCTTCCTAATCCTTCAAAAACCAGAAGTTCCTTGATACGCATTTTTTTTGCGCTACCATCTTTCTTCATCAAAGTAACTGGCATGTTTTCACGTAATGTTCCGCGGCTTAAGCGACCGATGGCAATACGACCAACATACGTTGAGAAATCCAATGAAGTAATCATCAATTGAGGTGTTCCTTCAAAAATTGGAGGCTCAGGGAAATATTCAATAATTTTATCTAACAAGGCAGTAATGTCTGTAGAAGGATGTTTCCAATCTTCGGCCATCCAACCTTGTTTTGACGAACCATAAACTGTTGGAAACCCAAGTTGATCTTCAGTTGCATCTAAGTGATAAAACAGGTCGAAAACTTTTTCCAAGACCTCATCAGGACGACAATTTTCTTTGTCTACCTTGTTGATTACCAGTATTGCTTTCTTGCCCATCTCAAGTGCTTTGCTAAGTACAAAACGAGTTTGAGGCATAGGTCCTTCGAAGGCATCAACGAGTAAAAGTACTCCGTCGGCCATGTTCATTACACGTTCCACTTCACCGCCAAAATCGGCGTGACCTGGTGTGTCGATGATGTTAATTTTTGTCCCTTTGTAATTAACCGAAACGTTTTTAGCTACGATAGTAATACCGCGTTCACGTTCTAAGTCATTATTGTCGAGGATCAATTCTCCTGCTCCAGCTTTTTCATTATCGCGGAAGAGTTGTGTTTGATGTAGAATCTTATCTACCAACGTTGTCTTTCCGTGATCGACGTGGGCGATGATGGCGATATTACGAATGTTGTTCATGTGCTGATGATGGGCAATTTACTGGTTTATTTTATTGTTAAGAACTTGTTTTTACCGTGAAAACCAAGGCGTAACGCTAATTTTAATTTTTCTTAAAATTTGTAAAATTTGCTAAACTACTGACTTCCAAATTCAAAGGAATAATTTATCCACTCTACAAGGGGGCTGCAAAGTTACCCTTTTTCCTCGAAGGTTCAACAATAAATTGATATTATATACTTTACAGAAATATGACAAAGCTGTAAAAACTAAAGGAATATCTTTTTGTTTTTGTTATTAATTAAAAATCTATAAACCTCAAACCTTTTAAAAATGAAAAAATTAGTTGGAATCATTGCCATGGCGGCGTTAGTAACAGTTTCTTTTTCATCATGCAAAAAAAGCAGTGATGACAAAGGAAAAGCAAATGTAATGGTAGTGCATGCTTCTCCGAATGCTCCCAGTGTGGATGTGTTAGTTGACAATTCAAAAGTCAATTCAGCTTTATTAGTTTATCCAGGAAACACTGCCTATCTTCAAGTTGGAGAAGGAACGCACAACCTTAAAGTGAATGCTGCAGGAACAGCCACTTCAGTTATTAATGTAGATGTTCCATTTTTAAAGGATAAAAATTATTCTGTATTTGCCATTGATAGTTTATCAAAGATTTCTGCTTTAGTACTTGAAGATAATTTAACAGCACCTGCGGCAGGAAAGGCACATGTTCGTTTTGTTCATCTTTCTCCAAATGCACCAGCAGTTGATGTAGCCTTAGTTGGTGGCGCGATATTGTTCGGAGCCTATGAATTTAAAGATGCATCAGCATTTACTCCATTAGATCAAGGTACCTACAATCTTGAAGTAAGAGTTGCAGGAACTTCAACGGTAGTGCTAACATTAGCTCCAATTACTTTAACAGCTGGTAAAATTTATACCATATTCGCTAAAGGGTTTTTAGGTGGAACTGGTGCTGAAGCATTAGGTGCTCAAATTATTGTAAATAAGTAATAACGCTTATAAAATTAAAAATGGCATTCGTTAATTACGGATGCCATTTTTAATTGAGTTGTCATTATTATAAAATTGTGAAAGATGTTTTTTACTTATTTGATTTTGGAAAATATTTTAGAAAGGCAGCTTGAAAAATTTAACGTGTACGGAAAAAGAAAGGACTTAAATCAATTTCAAAATATCCTCAGCTAATTTTTTAGCTTGAACTCTTAATTCTGGAACAGCAACAGTTTCCCAAATGATTCCGCGTAAGCCTGGCCCCATTGTGTAAAAATTTTCTGTTAGTCTTCCCGAGTTGTTGATTATTTTACCATCCATGGTTGCATCAAAACCTAAACGCATCGGACATGCTTTTATCAATCCACTCTTTAGTAAATTTCGAAATAAGGGGTTGCCTGATTTTTCAGGATTTGCTTCTGGACCAGTGCAATTAATTACACGTTGTACTTTCAATGTTCTTTTCTCATCAGTAGTACGATCGTTGATGATCACTTCAAGCACATTGTTTTTTTCATCGATGGAAATAATATTCCCTGCAATAAGTTCGAGTTGTTTGTCTTTAATTTTTGTGTGAAGGAATTGATAAATCTCTACTGGTAATCGATGACGTAATCGTCCCCAGCGATGATTTAAATGACGCAGAAATTGTTCCTTTTGTTGAATCGGAAATTGATTCCACAAACGTTGTGTATGCGGTCGTAAAACTTCTAAAACAGGTTCATGCCATGTTGTTGAAGAACTTGTTAATTCACGAATACGATCTTTGATTTGTCGATAAAGCAATTGTAAATCACTACTCGGAATAAAATCTTTAGGATGCGAATGTTCATGTCGCTGTGATGGATGTGCCAAAGGTAATTGTCCGTGACGTGAAATCACATAGATGCTACCATTAAAATTTTGTTCCGCTAAACTAATGACCGTATCCGCCATCGTTAAGCTAGAACCAATGATTAAAACAGCTTCATTTGTATTTAATCCTTGTGTATTTATTTCTGCCCAAGGATTAATTGCGATTGCATTGCTGGAAGAGTATTTCGTTTTTCCAGGTAATGAAAGCGGTGCTTGATGTCCGGTGCACAACGCAACATGATTTGTAGAAAATGCCTCAGTATTTTTAAGAATTATTTTATAACCATTTTTAATTTGTTCAATATCTAATACTTCATCATTCATGATATTCACCTTTGTGGAGGCAGGAATATTCTTAAGGCTTTCCGCTAATAATTCTTCTAAATAATGCCCATAAATTTTACGAGGCATAAACCGTTCTGCCAAATCTGGAATATGCCATGCAGCGTATTCTTCTTTACTTAAAATCCAGTTTTGAAAATGTTTAGGGTCGTCAGGAAGAGCAGACATTCTATTGGTACGAACATTTAATAAATGACCATAACTATCAGTTGAATATGCAATCCCTCTTGTAAGTTGATGACCAGCATGCACTAAAATTATCGAGATAGGTGATTGGGCTTGTTTAATAAGTTGAACCAATAAGAGCGTTCCGCTACATCCGCCGCCGATAATTGTAATTGTTGAGTCGCTCATAATTGATGGATACTTGTCAAAAATAATAAATTAACCACATGAATTGACGCGGAAAAGCAGAAGGAATTAGTTTTGTTTACAGGTTGAATTGTGTTTTCAAAACAATTTATTGACAAATATTTTTTTGGATAAAAGAGGAACATGAGCAGGATAAAAATGTAATCAATACTTATACCCAGTTTCGTGAGATAAGATTCAATTTATAGAAAAAAATGCAAATGTTAATGTGGAATGATATTATACGCTTTCTGTAATTTCTAAAGGAGTTTCAATTATCTCTGGAACAATAAAATGGGAAAGGTGAATATAAGCAGATTTTGCTGGGATGACGTCAAGTGCACAATCAAAAATATTTGCCGCAACATGTGGTGCTTTTGATAAAATTGTTACCAAACCGTTATTCTTCGATTGATAAACTCCTCCAATAATTATTTCCATGATGTAATGATACGACAATTCTGCGAGGTAACAGGTAACAAATATGAATAGTATAAAACATTCGATAAATTCATCAGCAAAAGCAAATAAAACATACTATTTTACTTTTCAAATAGCATTAAGAAATTAATCCACCGATATATTCTTTGGTAAGTTGTTCTTTGGGGTTCTCAAAAATTTCTTTTGCAGGGCCAAACTCGATGATTTCACCTAAGTACATAAACACCACATAATCGGCTAGACGTCGTGCTTGTCGTAAAATATGAGTTACTAAAATGATGGTGTATTCTTGTTTTAATTCATTGAAACTCTCTTCAATTTTTTTACTTGAAATAGGATCCAATGCAGATGTTGGTTCATCGCATAAAATTATTTCTGGTTCAATAGCTAAACCTCGCGCTAAACATAATCGTTGTTGTTGGCCGATAGATAATTTCGATGCAGGATCACGCATGCGATCATGTACCTCATCCCATAAGGATGCAATGCGTAAATATTTTTCTGCTTTTTCTTGTAAAATCTTTTCATCCTTTATGCCATGTAATTTTAATCCAAAAACAACATTTGCATAAATAGACATTGGCAATGGAGTAGGACGTTGCGCAAGTAACCCCATCTTTTTACGAAGTGATGTTAAATCTTCATAGTCGTCGTAAATATTTTGACCATTGATTAACACTTTTCCAGTGATATTTACGCCTCTGCTATTTTCAATTAATCGGTTCATCGTTTTTAGCAAAGTAGTTTTGCCGCAACCCGATGGCCCAATAATAGCGGTGATCGCTTTATTAGGAAAGTTAATATTTATATTTTTCAAGATTTGTTGATCACCAATGTGAACATTCAACTGACTAATACCTAAGTGCGGATTTATTTGCATGTTATCGGCTGTGTTTTTGATATTTAGCAGTAATCAATCTCGAAAGAAAACTAATCACTAAAATAATAATTGTTAATACCAAAGCAGCTGCATAGGCTCTTCCTCTTACAATTTCGAATGGGGAACCTAATTGAAAAAAGATAGAGAGTGGTAGAGAAGCAACGGGATCTGTTAATTTTTGTGGAATATTATCAGTAAAACCTGCGGTAAACATGACGGCTGCGGCATCACCAATTGCTCTTCCGAATCCTAATAATGTTGCAGTTACAATTCCGGGTAATGCTTTGCGAAGTATCACCCTTGTTGCCATCTCCCAACGCGTAGCACCAAGAGAAAGCGTCGACTCATGTAATTCCTTAGGAATCGTTTTTATCACTTCATCCATGCCGCGAACCATAATAGGTAGAATAAGTAATGTAAGGGTGACTATGCCTGCAAGTAGAGAAGCTTTAATTCCTAACGCAAGCATAATAATAAATCCGAATGCCCCGAAAACTATAGAAGGGATTCCCCATAACATATCCAAAGCGGTTCTAACCATAACGGCATTACGTGAATACTGACCTGCATAAATATTTAACCAGATAACTATTGGAATGGAGAGTAGTAATCCTAAAATTGTTGAACCTAATCCTAAAAGAAGTGAACCACAAATTGCATTGAGAATACCTCCCCCACCGCCCATATAAAAACCACCTTGTGGTTTTTGTGAAATCATTTCCCAACTTAAATTCGGAATGCCTTTCCAGAGAATGGTAAATAAAATAAAAAGCAATCCGAATAAAATAGTAACCGTTGCCAATTGCATTAATCCGAAGAAAAATTGTTCTTCTAGTTTTTTGAAATATTTATGTTTCATCATTGCTTACGTAATACTTTTAGTAACACGTTTTAAAATGTAAGCAGATGCCATGTTGAAAAATAAAATTACTGCGAGTAAAATTAATGCGGCAAACATTAAAGCTGCATCATATTGAGGAATAGAAAGCATTTCTCCATAATTATTTGCAATAAGAGCAGGAAGTGGGTAACCTGATTCGAATAAATTTTTGGGAATCTGAACAACATTTCCAACCACCATTAATACTGCAATCGTTTCACCAATAGCTTTGGAGATACCTAAAATTGTTGTTGCCATAATTCCTGGCAAACATTTTCTCCATACAACCAATTTAATCATTTGCCAATGGGTTGCACCTAACGAAAGTGTGCTGTCTCTTAATTCATGTGGAACAGCTTGTAACACTTGAATTAGCAAATGCATCATCACAGGAACTACCATGATTGCTAATACGAGTGATCCAGTTAAAATACAATATCCAGAAGTTGTATAGCCGAAGAATGGCGCAATGTGATCTCTAATACATGGAACAATCATTAATACACCCCAAATCCCATAAATGACAGAGGGAACTCCGGCGAGAATATCGATTAGTGGTAAAACAATTTTTAAGATGGAACGTGGTGCTAATTCTACTAAATAAGTAGCCGAAAGCAAACAAATAGGGAATGCAATTAACAATGAAAATATAGTAATTTGAAAAGTACTTATAATGAAAGAAAGAAATCCAAATTTTCCTTTCATCGGACTCCAAATAGTAGAAAACAATAATTCACTTAAAGAATGTTCAAGTAATATTGGCCAGGATTTATAAATTAATCCAACAGCAATTAAGGCTAACAAAGCAACACAACATACGGACAAGAACGCCGAGAAACGACATGCAAAGCGATCAATTAGTATTCGTAAGTTCATTGATTGAGTTTAGCACTTTCCGTTCGTAATATTTCAGCATCAAGTTTTACATATCCTGCTTTTTCAACTTGTTCTTGTCCGTTTGTTAAGATCCAATTTAAGAATGCTTTTACAATCGGATTTATTGTTTTTCCTTTTGTTACGAAATACAAATCACGTGCTGGTGGCGATGGAAATCTATTTTGCACCACAGCTAAATTAAGACTGTCAATTGTTTCGTAAAAATCTTCTTCAGGATCAATTATTCCGTTTCCATTTACATCGATTGGTAAAGGAAGAATTCC
>JANXSD010000018.1 GCA_025352785.1 Bacteroidota bacterium | reverse complement strand
CAAAGAATGTTTCGATACTATTATTTTCAATATTCACATACTTGATTTCGAATATTGATTTTAAGCCGACTCGAATAGGAATATATTCAGATGCGATAGTAGTAGTACCATCAACATCTGTTTGACGTAAGCGATAATAGTTAATTGCACCTTTTATAGGTTCAAAATCCCAAGCCGTATAATTTTGGATGCTTGTACTATTTCCATCACCATAGCTTTTCACTTTTGCAATATCCGAAACATTTTCGAAGTCAAGGGTGCGTTCTATCGTAAAGTACTCGTTGTTTTTCTCACTTGCTGTTGTCCAATCTAACAACACATCTTCCCCTTTCAAGTTCGCACCAAATGATATTAGCTCAACTGGCAACGGTTGATTTTGAGTGGTGATAGTCCAAGGATTATAATTACCATACAACCAAGGGAAATTGGTAACCGCTGCATTGTAATTAGTGTTGGTAATAGTGCTAATCATGTAATTCGAAAAAGAGTATGGCGATCCAGTAAATACTAATCTTTTCCATGTTCCTTGTAAATCTGGATACGTTTGTACAAACCATGGTTGAGGACGTAAAGGATTTGAAATTGAATTTGCACACAAGAAAGGTGAAACTCCATTAGGACAAGGTCGCTCATCGTACGCCATCGTGAAAGTAAGTGCTGTTAATGGATAATTAAATGCGATATTATTTCCAGTAATGGTGGTTGTTGCCGCTATACTTAAAGTAACGGTTGTTCCAGTTAAACTTGATACAACTGTACCTACTAGTATACCAGCTCCAAAAACTGATTGACCTATTAAAATTCCTGTAGTATTAGGAGTAATTCCAGAAATAAGCGTTGTTCCATTTGTATTTCCTAAAACTTGTTTAACTGCAGGACTTGTTTTGTTTAAGATCCAGAAACGTTCTGCTGTATAAAAATCATTATTCCCACCTGCTGGAATTCCCGCCGATCCTTGCCCAGTATTATATATTCCTGAAATATTATTTGTTAACGCTGTGCCTGGACTAAATGTAATTGTTGATGCAGTGGTAGCAGTAACTAATGCTCCCAACGGTATTCCTGGACCATTTATTTGATCACCAACTACAACTCCAACTGTACTTGCAATGCCTGTAATAATATTACTTCCAACAGTTGAATTTCCAGTTAAAGTTTTTAATGCTGGACCACCAGAATTAAGATGATTTACTGATGGGGGTAAAGGAAGGTTTGCAGGAGCTTTATAGGTTGCAAACGAAACCGTATCCATATCCACAATATTAGTAACCGCTAAACTGAAGTTAACTGGGATATGCAATGGATTTCCAATTCCGTAACCTGGTACAGTTGTACTTGTAACAGCAAAAGGAATAGTTCTATTTCCAGTTATAGATTTTATTAACCAATTAACTTTTGATAAGGAATCTTCACCGATTAGATAACCTGCTTTGTAAAATGAAATAGAGCCCGCTGGAGGTGATGCAGCTGTTGGGGAAAATGTAATTAGGGTTCCATTTATTCCAACTACGTGCGTTGCAGGAGCCGTACTTAAATTCACATTTACTATTAAATCACCAATGCCTACACCAGCAATACTTGCAGGTGTTACTGAAGATGCTGTCGCAGATGAAACTGTTGTTGTTAAAACAGCAGTTCCCGAAGGGATACGCGCCAATGCTACTGTACTTGTATTGTTAATCGTAATTGAATTTTTATTCATCCTTAACTGACCTAATCGCAAAGTAATGGAGTCATTTATGGAAATAGGTTTACTCATGGTAATGACATCCGCGTTGCTTGTCTTCTGCATGTTGAAGTCGTAGAACGATGATGGGTTGGAACCTCCAATAGTTTGAGCTGTTGCCGTACCAAAAGTTACACGACCATTACCCGGAACCATGGATCCATTGTTTAACCAATTTGCACCATTAAATTGTATGGTAGGACGTTTAGTAATATTATTAATCGTTGTTGCTACTAATGCTGCAGTAGTAAATGCATTTTGATTTATTGTGATAGTATTTACGGTTGTAGATACAACTATTGAATTCGCAGGTATACCCGCTCCTGAAACGATATCACCCACATAAATGGAAGATGTATTGGGCAGTACAGAAGTTATAATAGAAGAAGTTGATGTAGTAGTTCCCGTTACCGATTGTAGTACAGGAATATTGGTTGCTTGTAACAAAGTGGTGCTTGTCATGTCACCACCAATTTGCGTGTACGACGAATCCTGATAATAGAAAGATCCATCATTCTTTAAGTTACTTCCAATGTAGAGATCCGTAGAACTCACCCACATTTTCGCACCTGTGTTGTTTAATACTTGTCCACCAATATTGGCAGTTAATCTTTTAGATGGATTATGGAAACGGAAAGTGATATTTGGACGATTAACGGATGGAGACTGACCAAACGAAGATGTTAAAAAGGGTGATGCCGTTGTAAGTGTACAACCATCATTTGCAGCTCCTGATAAACCGTTACTTAAATACAAGGCAGTTTTTACCGGAAATGTAGAAGAAAATAACATTTCATCGATTGCTGATGCATTGACTGGACCATTATTAAAACAAACTTGCAATACAATATTATCTACTCCATTCCATATAAATGGATTCAATGTTGAAGCTAACCTTAACCAACCACCTGAATTTTTAGATTGTAAAGATCCAACGAAGGAAGAAGTTGCAGGAGGATTTACTGTAATCGAATTTGATCCTACTCCAGTTACAATTCCATAAGGAGCCAAACCAGTTGCATAAATAGTGTCCCCCAGAAATACTTGGTTAGGCGAAGCATTTGGAGCAGGTGAAACAAAGGTAATGATAGGAGATCCAGAACTAATAGTTCCTGTAAACGTATGTGTTACTGGCGTAGTGTACGGCGTCCATTGCCCGAAAGCTGGAGCATTTGTATTTAAAGTTGCGGTAGTATAAACTGGTGTAAAGGGACCTGCATAAGGATTAGAAGAAGAGAAAGATGAAAGTATTGCAATAGGAACTTGCGCATAGGAAACTGTAAAGTTTTGGAAACCAGCTCCAGCACTTGCTCTGTTTCTAAATTGGAATAACACCGTATCTATTATATTACCAGCTATCAATCCAATACCAGTTAATTCAGAAATATTGTAGATTACCTGAACTATTTGGTCATTTTGATTCCCTCTGAATATTTGTCCGAAAATAGGTGAAACTACCGCACCGGTTCCAATGGTAGCCGTATCTGCAGCATTTGCAGAAGACACAATAGACAATGATCCATTATTAGTAACATCATTAGCAACAGTATAGGATACAAGTGTATCCGTAATAACTGTCATTGAATCCAAATTAGAGATATCCAAAGATAAAGCTGTTACTGTGTCTCTGATAGCCACTACAGGTCCGAAGTAAGCTGCTGCTCCCCTCAAACCAAGGGCAGTAGTTTTATTAATTTGTGCTCTATCTACAATAGTTGGAATTCTACCACACCAGTTGGTTCCATCTGACCAATCGTTGGTAAACCCTAACCAAGTAGCAGGAGTGGTAGTAATATTTATTGCAGCAGTGGTATATGATCCACCAGCACTACAGGTAATGGTAATACGCAGATTAGTGTTTGTTGTAAATACACCAGTATACGTTCCATTGGTATTTATACCGGGAGCAGACACCCAAGGACCAGCTGTAGAAACGTTATATGTTTCCCATAAATACGTTAATCCGCTATAAACAATAGGTGATGACAAAGAAGGATTTAGGGAAAAAGTAATTTGAGTACCCGAACATACATTTGTATACGGTTGTAAGGAAGTAATCGTTCTACCTGAGGAATTTGAAGCGGTACAAGGTGTTGGAGCTGCTGCTAAAATTGTTACAATATAATCTTCTGCTTCACCAGAGCCGAATGTAGTACAAGCATCAATTGCGCCATTTATATTTAAAACGGCTCGAGAACGCACGCGCATCACTACCTGGCCTGGTATCGCCCCAATTGGAATGGTGATTGGGATAGAGGTAGCAACACCTGGAGCAATATTAGTTCCAACTTGCCACCATTCAGAAGCAGATAAAACACCATCTGCATTAAAGTCAATCCATACAGAAACAATTGCATTACCTACTTGAGTGGTAGTAGTTAAAGTATAAGATGCTCCTTGTGTTAGATTTGTAGTTGTTCCAGCTGCAGGGGGATAAATAGTATAGCCATTTCCATTTCCGTTGGTACATGCAGAAGTATTATTTACCGCACTTAGAGTTACGTTTGCTATATACGGACTACTTGGACATGCTGGTTGAAGTGGAACACAAAGACAAAGTGCGGCTGCATTTTGCCCCACACAAACTACAGAAGTATATTGTGGTGCGCCGGCTGAATTTGCGGGACATGTTATTCTTAATCGATAACAACTGGCTACTGTTTGACTAGCAATTACATAAGGATAAGTGTTAGCTCCTACTATCGAAGAATAAGCACCAGCAGCACCAGTGGTACTTACTTCCCATTGAAAGGTCATACCTGAACCGTAACCCGTATTTCCTGTTACGTTTAAAGTAAAAGGTTGAGCGGTACAAACACTTGGCGCGGTAGAAGTTGCTGTTCCTACTGCCGTTACGTTACAAGGTGCGCCTGCAGAAATACAAATTGTATAATCTTCAATTTCACCCCAATTAAAATTATCACAAGCTTGGTTGGAAGATCCCCCTGCTGAACCACAACACGTTTCTCTTAAAACGACTCTCATTCTTGTGTTTCCTGGTACCGCAGTAAAAGGTATCGTAATAAATGTAGACAAAGAAGTAGTGGAAGGTGACGAACCTGTAGGACCGGTAGGTCCTGGTAAATACGTGTCCTCGCCAGAGCTTAATATACCATCTTGATTCCAATCAATAAAAACGTGGGCAACTGCACTCCAGAAAGTTCCCCCGCTCGTAATTTGAGTAACGGTAAATGAATAAGGAACACCTTGCGTATAACAAGGAGTTGGAACGGATGTATAATCAGTATAGGAATTAGAAGCTAAAGGATTTCCTGTTGTTGAACCAGCAGAAGCAGGGTTCGTGAGCCCTCCAAAAACCACCTGACCAATATCGGTATCATTCGTAAAATTAGTATGAGGAACACAATAACAGGAGACAGCACTTACTAAAACCGCAGATGATGTTGAGGTAGAACCGCATGTTACTAAACAATGGAAGTAAGTAGAAGTACCTTCCGTAGTTACAAGTGTGTTGGACGTAGCACCCGCTACGGGTGTCCATGGCCCTCCTACTGTTGGTCCTGTTTGCCATTGATATGTATAGCCACCAGGCACGGATGCAGGAGGAGAAATAATGCCACTTAATGAAAGTGTAAATTGCTGAGCGGGCGAAGAACAAACGCTAGATAATGAAGTAGTAGTTGTAATAATACCAGGCGCTGTACACGCTGTTTCTTTAAAATAGGCTAAGCGAATATCGGGGCGATTAGTGCTTAACGTACCAAAATTTGAGGAAGGTTGTCCGTCGGCAGTCCATCGTTGAAAACGTTGATTGGTTACTCCAACTCCTAATGCTGTTCGAGCCCATGTTGTTGGTGAAGCTGCTTCTGTTGGTGATCCAGAACCTCCATAATTTGTTTCAACAATAATTTCTAGATTATTTGTTCCGCTATAAGTGTAATAAAATGGATTTGTTAAAGTAACCATCACCCAAGTTCCTGTTGCCCATGCGCTGCTATTGATCGTACCACTATACACTTGCGAATAACCAGTAACTGCTGTGTTATACAAAGCTGTAGTCAATCCTGCAACTCCCATTTTCTGTTTCATGTGAATCACAACTGGAGTTGAGGCTGCTTTTCCTGTTGCATTTGATACATAAAAACCTACTTGAGTAATCCAATGTCCACCCGTAGGAGCTGCAGTAAAACCGGCAGTTGAAAGTTCTGCATCTGTATATTGCATTTGTGATCGTTGATAACCCCAGAATGTTCCGAATGGCATATAATCATCACTAGTTGTAATGCCAGGAGCAGTTGTTGGAATTGTAGAAAATGTTTGTCCAATTAAATGGACAGTTGAAATAGTTAGTAGTAGAAAGATGAATACACTTGATTTAAAAATCGTAGTAAATATTTTTTTCATGATGGTGATTTTTAAAGTACGTTTTTACACTTAATAATTTTACTTAATAGGATATACAAAATCTAATGATGAGCTAGCAAATAATTAATTCAACCAGCGAAAATGAGTAATCAAAGGACAAGATAAGTTTTTATTTTGAAAATGAATTAGTAAGGTTGAGAAATATAAAATAATTCATTTATTTATGTTGCACCCGAAGGGATTAGCTTCGCTGATCCACTTCTTTGCCGAGGTCCAAATAGAAAAGCCATCTGACCTAAGGTCAGATTAAAATGTCGAAAGACCATTTCGCTCAAGCAAGCTTGGCTCATGATCTCTCTACATTTTATTTCAGCGTTGCTGAAATGACTTTTCTTATTTACTAGTGCACCCGAAGGGATTCGAACCCCCAACCAACAGAACCGGAATCTGCCATTCTATCCATTGAACTACGGGTACAAATAATATGTAGTTCGTTATTAAGAGGTTTCAATTCAAAATAATTTACAATGGCAAAATTAGTGCTTTTATGCTTTGTGTAACTTCGCAGCCAAAATATATACTATGATGAAGTCACAAACTCCTTCTGCGAGTCTTACGATACATACCGAAATTGTGCTTCCCAATGATACAAATGTATTAGGGAATTTGATGGGTGGTCGTTTGTTGCATTGGCTGGATATTACGGCTGCCATCTCAGCACATCGTCATTGTAGTCGAATCGTAGTGACAGCATCGGTGAATAATGTATCGTTTAATCAACCAATTAAGTTAGGCGACATCGTTACGCTTACAAGTAAAGTTTCTCGTGCCTTTAATTCGAGTATGGAAGTTTTTATTGAGGTATGGGTGGAAGATAATATGCGTAATAAAAAAGTAAAATGTAACGAGGCCATCTATACTTTCGTTGCGGTTGATCAATTAGGAAATCCTATTAACGTTCCTGAATTAATTCCAGAATCAGAAGAAGAAAAAGAACGTTTTGATGGCGCACTTCGCCGTAGACAATTGTCCTTGATTTTAGCTGGGAAAATGAAACCCTCTGAAGCTACTGAGTTGAAAAAGCTTTTTAGCTAATCATTGATTTTACTGCAATTGAAATTTCTTCATTATTAATTTTATTCATGCAATTGAAATGTCCTTTCGGGCATTTATTAAATCCGATTTTTGAACAGGGTCGGCATGAAAGATTTTTAACTTCCATAATAATGGAGTGATTGCCATTCTCTGGAAAGTAGGGAGTCATGCCGAATTCAGGAACAGTGTTTCCCCATAAAGAAACAATTGGTTTTTTGAATGCAGCAGCAATATGCATCAACCCTGTATCGTGTGTAATAACAAGTTTTGATTGTTGTAATAAACTTGCGGATTCATTTAATTTGTAGATCCCACATGCATTAAAAACCGAGGAGCCAATTGCAGAAAAAATAATTTCTCCTCGCTCTTTATCTTCTGGGCCACCTAATAAAACGATTGGAATAGAAAGCGTTTTTAAAACAGCAATAAATTTTTTTGTAGGCATTATTTTCGTTGCATGCTTTGCACCGATCATGCAAGCAATGAATCCATTTTGGTGAGTGGATGGAAGTGTATCAATAGTGATTTTTTCAGCATCAGAAATAAAATAATCAAGACCTTGACCATCATTAATTACCTTTAAATGTTTTACAGTTGATAAGTACCGATCGACAATATGGAGAGAAGGCATGCGATTAATTTTTAGGTTAACCAATAACCATTTTTCAATATTTAATTTTGCGAATGCTGTGGAAGAAAGTCCTAAAGCTCTTTTGATTTGATATGTTCGAATATTATGATGTAGGTCTATAATTTCTGTAAAGCCTTCCTTTTTCAATTGCGGAATCACATCATTTAAAGAGCCATCAGTAGTCCATAATTTATCAATATATGGATTGTGTTCTACTACCGATTTAAAAGTATTTCGAGTCAGAAAATGTATTTCAGTATTCGGCACTTGTTTTTTTAAGCAGCGAATAACTGGAGAGGTTAGAACGATATCACCAATAGAACTTAAACGAATGATTAGGAATTTTGGCACAGCGACAAAGATAAGTCTTTAGATGCGATTTAAATGAAGTATAAGGTTAACAAAAAGATGTTCAATTTGAGATAGAAGGGTTAACTTCGCGCTTTATGATAGAATTAATTGATACGCATATTCATTTATATGCAGAAGAGTTTTCTGTAGATCAATCGATATTGATTGAGCAAGCAATAAATATCGGGGTTAAGCAATTTTTACTTCCTAATATTGATCATACTTCATTAGATGGGTTGCATAAATTGGTGGAAGATTATCCTGGAGTTTGTATTCCCATGATGGGACTTCATCCTTGTTATGTGAAGTCGGATTATAAAAGTGAATTAGTGAAAATTGAATCTTTACTTCGTAACGGAAAGTATTGTGCTATTGGCGAGATTGGAATGGATAAATACTGGGATCTTGATTTTATTGCTCAACAAGAAGCGGCACTTCGTTTCCAATTATTATTGGCGCACGAATTAAATTTACCTGTTGCTTTGCATACACGAAATGCAACAGAAGAAGTTATTTCGATGATTAGTGATCTAAAATTAGCAGGATTAAAAGGGATATTTCATTGTTATAGTGGTAACATTGAACAAGCAAAACGTGTAATCGATTTAGGGTTTTATTTAGGAATAGGTGGCGTGCTTACTTTTAAGAATTCAGGATTGGATAAAGTAGTGCAAGAAATTTCCTTAGATCATTTATTGTTAGAAACTGACGGACCTTACTTAGCTCCAGCACCGTATCGTGGCAAACGAAATGAACCTGCTTATCTCCGACTAATTGCAGATAAGTTGGCTATCCTAAAAAATAGTTCAATTGAAGAAGTAGCATTAATAACTTCAGCAAATGCAAAAAAATTATTTCGGTTATGAAAAAAATAATGCTCATCTACACAGGTGGAACGATTGGAATGCAACATGATGCTTTCGGCGCATTACGTCCTTTTAATTTTGCAAAAATTCTTGAACACGTTCCCGAGTTAAAAAGATTGAAGTGTAAATTGCATCATCATAGTTTTGGAAAATTAATTGATAGCTCGAACATCACACCTGAACATTGGACAGAACTTGCTACTATCATTGAAAAATTTTATAATAATTTTGATGGCTTTGTTATTTTGCATGGAACAGATACGATGGCTTATTCGGCTTCTGCATTAAGTTTTATGATGGAGCATTTAAATAAGCCAATCATATTTACCGGATCACAATTACCGATGGGTGCCATACGTACGGATGCAAGAAGAAATTTGATAACATCTATTGAATTAGCTGCTGGAGAAATAGTGATACCTGAAGTTTGTATTTATTTCAATAATCAATTATTTAGAGGAAATAGAACCGAGAAATTTACGTCATCGAAATTTGATGCATATCAATCATTAAATTATCCTGCATTAGCTGAAGCAGGAGTCGACATTCAATACAATCATCGATTCATAGCAAAGGCTTCGCGAAAAAAATTAAAAGTGCATCATCAACTAGAGCGACATATCGGATTATTAAGAATTTTTCCGGGAATTACTCATGAATGGTTGAATTATTTTTTATGTCTGCCGCAATTAAAAGCGATTGTTTTAGAAACGTATGGAAGTGGAAATGCGCCTACCGAAAAATGGTTTATTGAGGCCTTAGATAAAGCAATAAAAAATGGATTAGTGATCATTAATGTTTCACAATGTAGTGGAGGAAGAGTGGAGCAAGGCAAATATGAAACAAGTTTTCAATTGAAAAAGATTGGCGTGGTAAGTGGAATAGATTTAACTACTGAGTCGGCTTTAACGAAATTAATGGTGTTATTTGGAAGAAAATCAACCTTAAAGGAAATTAAAAGGCAATTTCAAGCACCAATATGTGGGGAATTAAGTTTAGAAGAGTGATTTTTCAATAAATTTGCACCTTCAAAAAATACGGAGAGGTGTCAGAGTGGCCGAACGTACAAGCTTGGAAAGTTTGTGTACCGCAAGGTACCGCGGGTTCGAATCCCGCCTTCTCCGCAAAAGAAAAATTGAAATGCTGGTACGAAGTACCGGCATTTTTTGTTTTGCAACGAAGCAAGCTTGCTTGCGAAAGTGTAAAAGTAAAAGATGCCGATGAACGCAGCTCGAGTATTTCAATTTTTGTTTTGCAACGAAGCAAGCTCACTTGCGAAAGTGTAAAAGCAAAAGATGCCGATGAGCTGTCTTTAGTTTGCAACTAAAAACGTTCCTTATAACTTTTTACAATGAATGATGGAAGCTAGAAAATCAGAAATAAATTGGGAGCATGCTTCATTACATTAGCAGTGGTAGAGTGGTGAATGTGTTTACAAGAAAAGAATACTGTCTGGAGCAAATCATAGCTGTCTTTAGTTTGCAACTAAAGACGTTCCATATAACTTTACACAATGAATGATGGAGGCTACAAAATCAGAAATAAAGAAGGAGCATACTTCATTACGTTTGCTGTAGTTGAATGGGTGGATGTGTTTACGAGGAAAGAGTACAGAGATATTATAGTTGAAAGTATAAAATACTGTCAAAAAGAAAAGGGATTGATCTTACATGCATGGTGCATTATGAGCAACCATATTCACATGGCTATTTCTGCTAAAAACAATAATATAAGCGATATCCTTGGTGATTTCAAAAAATTTACTTCAAAGCAAATTTTTAGAGCAATTCAAGATAATCCACAAGAAAGCAGAAAAGATTGGATGCTAGAGGTGTTTTTGAAGTCAGGTGCAAAAAACAGTAGAAATAAGACGTATCAATTTTGGCAACAAGATAATCATCCAATAGAATTAATTACTACAAATTTTACTCAACAAAAGTTAGACTATATTCATAACAATCCAGTAGAAGCTGGTATTGTAGAAAAAGCTGATGAATATTTGTACAGCAGTGCTAAAGATTATTCCGAAGAAAGAAATGTTGGCCTACTAAATATAGAATGGGTGTAAGATAATTGGAATGTCCTGAGTTGCAAACTCAGGACAGCAGTATTGCAACTAAAGACGTTCTAGAAAAATGTTGGTCTACTAAATATAGAATGGTTGTAAGATAATTGGAATGTCCTGAGTTGCAAACTCAGGACAGCAGTATTGCAACTAAAGACGTTCTAGAAAAATGTTGGGCTACTAAATATAGAATGGTTGTAAGATAATTGGAATGTCCTGAGTTGCAAACTCAGGACAGCTGTGCTAGAGATTATTCCGAAGAAATAAATGTTGATCTTCTAAATATAGAATGGTTGTAAGATAATTGGAATGTCCTGAGTTGCAAACTCAGGACCGCAGGATTAATACGAAGAAAGAAATGTTGGTCTTCAAAAAACAGAATGGTTGTAAGTTAATTGGAATGTCCTGAGTTGCAAACTCAGGACAACAGTGTTTACAAGAAAAGAATATTTATCTTGAATTGCAAAATCAAGATAGTATTAAACCTTTAAAAATTAAATGGAATAATGTTTAATCTTATGGATTGCCTATACCAAAGTAGTTTTATTATTGTTGGCACATGATTATACAAGTGAATTTATAAAAAAAGTCGAACCAATTTCTTGGTTCGACTTTTTACAAATTTCAACTAAAAAATATTATTTAGTTTTTGCTGGAGATACGGGTGTTTTTTTGGGCGTCGTAGTTGATTTAGTTTTTGGCTTTTCACCACCTTCGTTCATACATGCTCCAACAATTGCGTGAAATTGTTCATGTAATTTTGTAAGTGAAGCTTTTATTTCTTCATCTTTTACTCCACCATGAATCATCTTATCCAGATTCGCACATCCACTCGCAAGAGCTTGTAATTGAACTTTAACATCTACTGAACCCATTTCACTTGGAGGAGTACTTTCTAACCAGGCCATAGCTCTGTGTGATAATTCGGCACTCATCGCTTTAATAGGTTCCAGATTTCCTTCTTCAGCAGGATGAAATGTTTGCGACATTATTTCATGAAATGATTTCATTTCTGGCCAGGCATCCATTTTGGTTTGTCCTTGTGCTTTCGCATTTTGAACCAACATTATTAAAGAAAGAAGACTAATTGCAACGAATGATTTAATTGTTTTTTTCATGATGGTGTTTGATTTATTTATCTAAGTTCTAATTTTAACGAATTTTGGAACAAATTTAAGATTTTTTAAATCATTTTCCATCTTGTTTTTCCATCTTTGCAGTCTATGGCAGATATTACATTTTCATCATTTGATCTACTGGTCAAAGATCGAAGAACAGTGAAGGTGGCAGCAATGAATGGCGCAATCATTCCAAATCAAGAAATTCAAAATGTATTAGAACTAGCTAATTGGGCACCTACACATGGTAAAACGGAACCGTGGTTTTTCTATGTATTTACTGGGGACGCCCTCAAGAATTTTGGTAAAACACATGCCGAATTATATTGGAAAAATACTTCTGAAGAGAATAGAAAAACTACCACTTACGAAAATCTTGAGCACGCCGTTGACAATGCGTCACATCTGCTCATTGCAGTGATGAAACGAGGGGATAACCCTAAAATTCCCTTGCTGGAAGAGATTGCTGCCACTTCTGCTTCTATTCAAAACATTTTGCTTGGTGCCACTGCTTTAGGTATTGCTGCATTTTGGAATACTGGTGGGATGACTCATCATAAAGCGATGAAAGAATATTTGAATTTGAGTGAACATGATCTTGTAATGGGATTACTTTATCTCGGATATACCGATGAACCTAAAAAAGTTGGTATAAGAAATATTCCAATGTCAGAAAAAATTAAATGGATGTAGTGCATTTATAATTTGCAGATGTCGATTTCTATTTCTAAATTGTAAATTATTCGAATATGGAGTTATTATTTGGTTTAATAAATTTATTTCTATAGTTAATAATTAAAAAAATTTCCAGCAAAAAATCTTACAAAAACAGAATGATTCTTACCACTAATATTCCCGTTACACATACATTTAAAAGTGCAATTTCTGAGATTGATTTCAATAATTTAGAATTTGGAAAACACATGTCGGATCACATGTTTGTAGCACGTTATGCAGATGGTGAATGGTGTGACCCAAAAATTGTTCCTTTTGCAGATATCACGATAGCACCAACAGCATTGGCATTGCATTATGGTCAATCGGTTTTTGAAGGAATGAAAGCATTTAAAATGGATGACGGAAACATATCCATTTTTAGAGTTGCATCGCATCACGAACGATTGCAAAAATCATTAAACAGAATGAGTATGCCTGCCATCCCATTTTCATTCTTCGATGATGGATTAAAAGCACTTGTAAATCTTGATCATGCATGGGTGCCAGAAGGGGAGGGGAAATCACTTTATATACGTCCGCTAATTTTTGCATCCGAAGGGCGATTTGGTGTAAAGATTTCTGAAGAATATTTATTCATTATCATGGCGGGCCCTGTTGGATCTTTTTATCCGAAGCCTTTAAATGTTAAAGTAGAAGATACTTATACGCGCGCCGCTCAAGGTGGAACTGGAGCAACAAAATGCGCAGGAAATTATGGTGGATCATTTTATCCAACACAATTAGCCAGACAACAAGGGTTTGATCAAGTTTTATGGACTGATGGTTCTGACGAATTAAATATTGAGGAATCAGGAACAATGAATGTACTCTTTGTAATCGATAACTGTATAGTGACTCCACCACTTTCAGATACGATTTTAGGAGGTATCACGCGAGATTCATTATTGCAATTAGCAAACGATTTGAAGATCGAAGTTCATGAACGAAAAGTTTCAGCATTTGAATTAGTGGCGGCAAGTGAGAATGGAAAACTTACGGAAGCCTTTGGAGCAGGAACAGCCGCAATTACGGCACCCATCGCAACAATTACAGTAAAAGAAAAAAAAATTATGCTTCCTGCTTATTCTAGCGATTCAATTTGCAAACAATTAGAAAGGAGATTAACAGCGATACGAACCGGAAATGCAAATGATGTGTTTAAGTGGAATACGGTATTACTCAAATAAAATAATTTACGTATTTTTCATTTCATTGTGATTCGGTTTTACCAGATCTATTTTATTAGATTTTTCAAATACAATATCTGGTAAATGAATAATAATTTTTGTACCGCATGTGTAATTGTCATCGATATAAATTTCACCATTTAAATTTGTGATAATCCTTTTTACTGTTGCTAATCCAATACCATTTCCTTTATTCCCAAAGCGATCTGTTTGACCAATTGTTTTAAAAATTTCAAATACCGTTTCCCGTTTTTCTTTAGGTATCCCTGGACCGTTGTCGCTTACTTCAATTTGAATTCCATTGTTGTTTTCTTGAATTTCAACATCTATTCGTCCTTCAGTTTTTGAATTGTATTTTATGGCATTCGTAATTAAATTAATCAACACTTGTTTCAGCATAACCTCATCGGAATAAAAACGACGAATTTCACAAGTATGGGTGAGTACAAATTTTTCAGGGATTTCTATCATTGGAAAAATCGACTGGAATAAATCATCAAAATTAATTAAGTCAAATTCCAATTGCATTCCTGCATTATTCGAATATTGTAAAAGTCCGTTGATAAGTTGTCCCATACTTACACAACGTTTGCCGGCAATTTCTAATAAATCATTAATATTTTTTTCAGAAATATTATTTTTATTTTTCAGGATCTCTAAAGAGGATCCAATTGCATGTAATGGTGACTTAAGATCATGAGCAACTACTTGGGTGAATCTACTAAGTTCTTCATTTATTTTTTCTAACCTGATTTGTGCTAATAAAAGTTCATGATTTTTTTTTCTTATGGAGAACTGATTAATAATTTGATTGGATAGCGTTCTTAAAGCGTTTAATTGAAATTGGGAAAGTATTCGTGGCATAGTATCAATAACGCAAAGGGTTCCAAGTGTGAAACCTTCCGGACTAACTAATGGTGCACCAGCATAAAAAACAATTTTAGGATCGCCAATCACAAACGGATTATCTATAAATCGTAAATCTGTCCTCGCATCCGTAACAATCATAATTTCGTTCGGTCTGTTTATGGCATGAGCACAAAATGCAACTTCTCTTTGCGACTCTGAAATGGGAAGCCCCTTATTTGATTTAAACCATTGACGATTTTTATCAATTAATGATATTAAACTGATCGGAGTATTGCAGATTTCTGAGGCTAAGGAAGTAATATCATCAAAATCTGTTTCTGGAATTGTATCCAATATTTGATAATTGACAAGATTGTTTAACCTCGCTGATTCGTTTTCTGGATTGGATGGAGCGATCATATTATTTTACGAAATAGACTATTTTTAAGAATTATACTAATCGATCTTCTACGTAGAAATAATCTTAGGGTTTCATACTATGAAATAATACCAATTGCAAATATATTTTAGTCCAAAGTTGCGATGTAATTTTTTTATCAAGACGATTTAAAAAATCGTTGCATAGCCTTTGCCTACGGAACTATTTTTTTAAGAAGTATTGATGAAAAAGGACAAGTAGATTGGACTAAAATATATTGGCTGTTGGTATTAATAGCAGATCCATTTGAAATCAAATGTAATTTAATTGCTGAGCAGGAATTTTCAAGGCTTGAACAGGCAATGTTGGTGTTTACTTTTTATTGAGCGAGTAGTTGTAAAGGTAATTACAAATAGTTAAGGTCTTTTAGGTGATGATTATTTAGTTTGAGAAACATAATTTTGTTGAATAAATACATTCAAATGCTCGAAACAATCTCTTTTAAAAACGTTTTATGTCTTGATATTGAAACCGTACCTCAATATTCAAATTATGATTTGTGTTCTGATGAACTAAAATCTCTGTGGAAAAGGAAATCACTTCAGTTGCGAAAGTCGGAGTTGGATACTGATGAACTCTTATATGAACGAGCAGGAATTTATGCAGAATTCGGAAAAATCATTTGTATTTCGGTAGGTGCATTTAGTGATAAATGGCACCGTAACTTTATATTGCAATCTTTTTTTGATGACGATGAAGAAATGTTGTTGAGATCATTTAAGAACTATTTAGATCAGTTAAATCCTGCTTCTATTCTTTGCGGACATAATGGAAAGGAATTTGATTTTCCATACATTTCTCGTAGGATGATAATTAATGGTATCGCATTACCTGATTTATTAAACCTCCACGGGAAAAAACCTTGGGAAATACAACATCTCGATACACTTGAATTGTGGAAATTTGGTGACTATAAAAACTATACACCACTTAATTTGCTTGCATTCATACTGAACATAAAAAGTCCGAAGGATGATATAGATGGCGGTATGGTTGCAGATGTGTATTATAAAGAAAACGATTTGACACGTATTGTTGAATATTGCCAGAAAGATGTAATAACTGTTATGCAAATTCTACTTCGATTGCGTCAAGAAGAGTTATTGTCTGAAAGAGAAATTCAACTCCCTCCATTCATTTCTTCAAATACCTTATAATCTCATACCAATTTTTTAATTTGCATTTATAGAAATTATCAATTCTTATCACGATAGCTAACAGAACGTAATTCGTAATTTTTAATTCTTTTTCGTATCCATAAACAAAACATTCCATCGATGTCCATCTAAATCTGAAAAACCAAATCCATATAACCATCCCTGACTTTCATTTGGGGCAGAGAAAACAGTTCCACCTGCTTTTTCAACTCTTACAGCCATCTCGTCCACTTCTAATCTGCTTTCTGCATCAAACGAAAATAAAACCTCCGTAGATTTTTTGGTGTCCGTAATTTCATGTTCTGTAAAACTTTGAAATGTGGGTTCTGAAAATAGCATTAGCACAATGTTTTTACTCCCAATAAAGATGCATGCTGAATGTTCCGTATTTCCGGGGCCAGGATTTAATTTAAATCCAATATTCACAAAGAAATCTCTTGATTTAGTTACCTCTTTTACTGGAAGGTTGATCCAAAATTCTTTTGTCATTGTATATTTTTTTTGAAATATAGTTGCTATAAAAACCCCCGCTAAATTAATAACGAGGGCTTTCGATTAATGGTAGTTATTGTTGTGATTTAATCCATTCATTCATTTTATTTTCAAATACATCTAATGGTAAACAACCATCTTTTAGTACTTCATCATGAAATTGTTGAATGCTAAATTTATTTCCTAATGTAGTTTCAGCTCTCTTTCTAATTTCAATAATTTTCATCTGTCCAATTTTATAAGCCAGTGCTTGACCAGGTATTGCCATATAACGCTCCACTTCCGAAGTAATATCGCCAAGACCTTCTGCATCTTTATCGAGTGAATAATTGATGGCTTGTTCACGCGTCCAGCCTTTCGTATGCATCCCAACATCTACCACTAAACGGATTGCTCGATGCATCTCTTCGCTTAAGCTCCCAAAATATTGATAGGGATCCGTATATAATCCTAATTCTTTTCCTAATGATTCAGTGTAGAGTGCCCACCCTTCCCCATAGGCACCATACCATCCGAATCTTCTAAATTTAGGTAGCGCTTCATTTTCTTGTTGAATTGAAGTTTGATAATGATGTCCAGGAATTGCTTCGTGTAAAAATAAATCTTCCATGCCTACAACATTAAATTTTGTGGGATCTAAAACTGGAACATAAAATATTCCTGGTCGAGAACCATCAGGAGCTGATTGATTGTACTCAGCACTTGATGATGCTTCACGAAATTTTTCTGTTTGACGAACTTCAAATTTAGCTTTCGGAACGAGGTTGAAAAGTTTTTTTAACTGAGGTTGCATTTTTCTTCCAATAAATCTATACGCTTCGATTACTTCACCATCAGTTTTATAAGGCATAAATTTTTTGTTGTCATGAATAAATTCAATGAAGGCTTTTAAATCTCCTTTAAATCCTGTTTCATCTTTAATGCGTTCCATCTCGGTTTTAATTCGAGTAACTTCTTTTTCTCCAATCGCAAAGATTTGATCAGGAGTTAAGTCTGTTGTAGTCCATAAACGTGCTTCGTAATTGTAATACTCTTTTCCATTTGGGATATTAGAAATTCCTGCTGTTTCTCTACATTTCGGAATATAATCGTCTTTAATGAATGCATGAAGTTTACTGTATGCGGGAACAATTTCTTCTATAATTGCTTTTGTGTAAGCGTCGGTTAAACGAGCTTTATCAGCATCACTAAATGATGATGGGATATTTTTAATTGGATCATAAAAAACGCTTGTTTTAGCATCTGTAACGATGATTCCTTCAAGTTGTGGCAATACTTTTTCCATTAATATTTTTGGAGGTGTTATGCCTAGTTCCATTCCCCTTCGCATATTTGAAATGCAAGTATCTTCATAGGATACAAAAGCAGTAATGCGTTTCAAAAAATTATCATAATCTTTTACAGTCTTGAAAGGCTGATTTCCGCCACCAGATCCCAACACAGGAAATGTTAGGTTCATGCTCCAAAATTGATTAATAGGCATTAAATTATCTTTAAACGATAATCCTTCGATCTGCATTTGCATCTCCCTTTTAAAAACATCATAACTTAAAACATCTTGTCCTTTTAATTTACTTCGATCAAACGAGGAAATAGATTCCAAATATTTTTGATAGAATACTTTCAATTTTGCACGATAGCTATCGCTGATATCTGCAGGTAATTGGTCATTGTAACGGGAGTCTGCAATTGCAGTAGCCTCTAACGGAAAATAAGTTAACCTCTCTTCATAGTAAGAGTCAAAAAGCTTAGTTATTAATTTGGAGGATTCTTCGGGCATTACTTTTTGAGTTTTCGACTGGCATGCATTCATTAACAAGAGAAGTAGAAATGCGTAAGTAATTTTTTTCATTTATGGTTTAATTGTGCGGTTTCAAATGTATAAATTTAATTTATTACTCGAAATGTACTTTGGCAATAAATAGTTGCATTATTTCAAATGGCATTTTCAAAAGTTTAAATTAATTTGAAATATTTATGTCGAAAGTAGTTTTATTGTATTCCACTTCTTTATATTTCTTACCGTCAAGCGAGTTATAGGCCAAAATGTATAATTCAAAAGCTTAGATCATTTCTCAAAATCCAACATTGGTTCGAAATAATTTTACAGAGATGGCTAATAATACAATTCCAAATACTTTTCGGATTATACTAATTCCTGCGGGGCCCAATAATTTTTCGATGGGTTCAACAAGTTTTAATACAGCGAAAACAATAAGCATATTAACAGCAATTGCAATTAATATTGTCTCTGAACTGTAAGATGCTCGTAAGGATAAAAGGGTAGTCATGGTTCCTGTTCCAGCAATCAAGGGAAACGCAATTGGTACAATAGAAGCTGTTGATGGAATGTCATCACGATAGAGTCGAATTCCTAAAATCATTTCGAGCGCCAGGAAAAAAATTACGAGTGAACCGGCAATAGCAAACGAAGAAACATCGATACCAATTAATTTCAAAATACTCTCTCCTAAAAACAAAAAGAGCACCATGATAATTAAAGATGCTATTGTTGCCCTTCCAGCATGAATTACACCAACTCTCTTACGTGTCTCGATGATTACAGGCAATGATCCTATGATGTCAATTACTGCAAATAATATCATCGTAACCGATAATACCTCTTGAAAGCCAATATTCATATCCTCAAATAATATTTGTTAAAAGTAACAAATTAATTGGTTTTTTTAATACGCTTAGTTTTTTTCAAAGAGGATATTTCTTGTTTGCTGATCTTGTGAGATACTTAATATATAAATTCCTTTTTCTATGGAATTAGTGTTTAATGAATAATGATCTCCAAATTTTTCGACGGGCAAATTAATTGTATTTCCCAATGAATTTAATACTGTAATTTCTGGCGTTAAGATCTGCTTTTCAACTTTGATATTTAGTCGTTCATGTGCTGGATTTGGATAAATTGTTGAAATCCACTCTTTGAAGAAATATTGCACAAATTGTTCGCCTGTAATAACTAATTTACCATCAAAATCAGTTTGCTTTAATCGGTAATATGTTCCATTTACATTGTTATTTTTATCAATAAAGTAATAATTTAATTCGTGATTACTATTCCCAGCACCTGCTACTTTTGCAATTTCATTCCACATTATCCCATTCTGTGATTTTTCAATTGTAAAATAATCATTGTTTTTTTCAGAGGCAGTTGTCCAATTTAAATTTACATTTTCTTTTTCAGATTTTGCAACAAATGAAACTAATTCAATGGGAAGAGTACCACCTATCCGAGAAATACTAAAACCATCCAAACATGTTTTATTACTCCCACTTCCATCCATCAATGATCCTATCACAATATTTCCTGCACCTGTCCAATACATACTTCTATTATCAATTCCATCGTTTGCCCACATCGAAGTGCCATTTACAAATAGTTCACCGTATCCCGTTGCTGCAATATATTTGAATCGATAGGTTCTAAAAATATCATCATTTGGAATCGAAAATACATTGCCAGAACTAATTAAAGTATAACTTCCAGCACCGTTGCTAACTCTGTAACTCACAAATAAATTTCCTGCATTCATTCCGATATTCAAGCTACTACCTCTAATATAAAAGTTTGCTATAGATTCTTCCCGTTGATAATCAAAACTGATATCCACCCCTTCGGTATCGTAAATTGATGTTGCAGTAATTGTTAAATCAAGATCAGCTTTCGGTAATCCAGGATTTAAACCATTTCCAGAAGAACCACCACTACTGATAGTTGCTGAACTACTTACGGAAGCTGCATTATTGCCAGAACTTGCCGTAGTGATATTTCCTGACTCCCATGTAAAACTACTTAGTATTTGTCCATCACATAATGAATGTGATAAAATGAAAATTGAAAATATTATTTTTTTGATTTCAATCATAAAGAATATTCTACACAGATTTTTTTAATGAATATTTTTTTCAATGTTGATGAATTCTTTTCTAAGAATTTATTTACTATTCTTTTTACAATAAGTATTCCTTAGTATCAAATGTGTGATAATTTCAGGTCTTATTTTGATACAAAATCTTGATAAACCTTACATTCACCCTAATATAATGCGTTGTTCGCCAAAAAAAATGAATATTTTTTACCTTAAGAATTCATCTTTGTGTTACCCTACCACCAAAAATAATGCATTCCATTTCCGAAAACTTTAAATAAGTATTCTAATAATGCTAATTGTTAGGCGATCATGAAAACGAGTTGTTGTAATTCTAAGGAGTCAATCTCAATTGGGAATAGTATTGTTTGTCTAAATGCTATTTGTAATAACTATTTAGGACAAACAAATCTATATTGCGATTTTTTGGCATGGAAGAAGCCAGTTGTCATTTCTTTCTTTGCTGTACAGATGATGTTTTCTATGGAAGACTTCAGCATGGAAAACAAGGAAAATAATTTTAAAATGTTTCATGTAAATTCTCGTAATTTTAAACCATTATCATTTCGTAATCTCCGCCAGGAGTTAGAAGTGCAAAAAGTTTTATGTGCAGATGAGGTTTATGCTCAAATGAAATTGGAAACTGGAACGCTTAGTTCTCCATTACTTCGGCATACGAATAACCTTATGGGTATGCGCTACCCATTCATTAGACCAACGACTGCCTGTGGAATATTTATTCCATCAAAAAATAAAATCATTTATGGTGATCAACAATCATTAAGGCAATACAGCAAATTCGCAAGTTATGCAGTTTATAAATGTTGGCAAGATGCAGTAGCAGATTATAAGTTATGGCAAGATCATAATTTCAAAGTGAAAGAACGTTATTTGGATTACTTAGGAAAAGTATATGCAGAAGACAGTTTATATGTAGCAAAAATTAAAGATATGACCACTAAGGAATATTAATAAGTCGAAATAAAAATTGTATATTTATTCTGTCAATTGGAGTATCAACAATTTGCTCGATCAACCCCAGATGATTTTATAAGTCTTGTGTAGTGAGAAATAAAACGTAGTAAATGAATAATTTCTTATTTATTTTATTCTTTGTGTTCGTTTCTACGGAAAATACTTTTGCGCAAAATATTCTTCCAAATCCTGGATTTGAAGATTTTGACTTATGCCCAACGTATTCCTCTCAAATAAATCGGTGTGCTATTTGGGATTCTGCTTATGGTACTGCTGATTATTATAATTGTAGCTATTATGGTCCTTCTCCTTTAGGTGATTATGGAATTGCTTATGCGGGTACTGGTGTTGTAGGTTTTTTATGTGCTCCTCCTTCGAATTTCCCCCCTTATAATCGTTTTTATGGCGAGTCTTTCCAAGCACCGCTTTTAGAAACATTAATTCCTGGTGCACAATATGTTTTGAAGGCACAAATAATGTATAATCTTGTAAATCAACCTTCACCTGCCAGCGATTGTTTTGATTTAGGATTTTATTTTTTTAAAACAGGAAATTTACCTCCATTTATAATAGGTGATTGCCCAGCAGTAAATCCACAAGTTAGACTTCCAGGCAATGTAATATCATTAGGGTTTTACACTGAATATGTTTTTAATTATATTGCTGATAGTTGCTTTGATAATGTGATGATTGGTTTTTTTTGTAACGATAGTACATCTACATCTACTTGTAAACTTAATGCAAGTACTTTTTATTATGATATTGATAATGTTTCCCTACAAAAAATTGCGGATGCAACCTTAAGAGTTTCTGGGTTTACTTCTTCTAAACAAACATTATGTAGTGGAAATTGTATTTCTTTTTCTGATACTAGTTTAATGCCTTCAACTACGTATGAATGGTTATTTGATGGAGGATTACCTTCCTCATCCCATGTAATTCATCCACAACAAATTTGTTATCCGAAAAGTGGGACGTATGATGTAACTATGATAACACATTTTGAATGTTCATCAGATACAATTACTAAAAGTAATTATATTGTTGTAAATGATAATCCTACATTAGATATCATTGCCGATTCAATGCCTCAATGTTTTGGTGTGCCAATTACCTTATTTGCTAATTCAAATTCCAATTCAACAGTAACATGGAGTGATGGCAGTGTATCTCCTACACTAACTGTTACAAAAGAAGGAAACTACTCAGCTACGGCTACTAATAGTTGTACGATTGTTTTTGATGAAATTAAAGTTGATTATATCGAATGTCCATGTACTGTTTTTTATCCGAATGCTTTTAGTCCTAACCATGATGGTAAAAATGAAAAATTTGATGTTATCGTTCAATGTGAAACACAAAGTTTTCAAATAAAAATTTGGAATCGCTGGGGCCAAGAAATGTTTTCTACGAATGATCCAAAAATTTCTTGGGATGGAATGTATGATGGCAAAGCATGCGAAGAAGGAATCTACACAATGATTTTACAATATCGAGGATATATTGGTGAAAGATTAAAAACAGTGTCCCAGAAAGGAATGATTTCCTTGATAAGATAAAATTAGAAACAGTGTATTCAATTTAATACCTTAATAATTGATACTATTAAAAGTAAATGATTTTTTGGAAACATACGATTTTAAAAATCGTTGCTGAAACTTGCCTGTTGAACTAATTCTTAAGAAGTAATTGTAAAAAAGAATAATGATGTGACTTAATTATTTTATATATGGAAATGTTGAACATAGAAACAGGAATTGAGTAAGACTAAATTCCTGTTTCTAGATACAGATTAAATTTTTATTTCGCTAATATTTTATCATGAACAACATCAACAAATGGTTTACGAGCTTGTGCATCCACAGCAGCGATGGTAACCATATTTACAATTTCACGAACGCTAGATCCTAATTGTAAAATATGTACTGGCTTATTCAATCCTAACAATACCGGGCCAATAGCTTCAGCGGCACCTGTAGATTGTAATAACTTGTAAGCAATATTTCCTGAATCTAAATTAGGAAATATTAATGTGTTCGCTCCTCCATCTACAAGATTGCTAAATGGAAAATTATCTTTTAATAATTGAGTGTTAAAAGCAAAGTTGGCTTGAATCTCTCCATCCACTAAAAGTTCAGGATGGGATTCATGAAGCAAATCACCGGCCTTACGCATCTTCATTGCACTCTCCGTATTTGATGAACCGAAATTAGAATAAGATAGCAATGCGATTCTTGGAACTATATTAAACTGCTTAACGGCCTTTGCAGTAAGTAAAGTAATTTCAACAATTTCTTCAGCAGTAGGATTGATATTGATTGTTGTATCAGCAAAAAATACAGGACCATTTTTGGTGATCATAATGTACATGCCAGCAACTTTTTGAACATCACCTTGTGTTCCAATAATACGTAAAGCAGGTTTAATCGTTTCAGTATAATTACGTGTGAGTCCCGAAATTAGCGCATCTGCCTGGCCGGTCTCAACCATCATTGAACCGTAGTAATTTCGCTCTTGCATTATCTTACGCGACTCATATTGTGTAAATCCACGACGCTTTCTCTTATCAAAAAAGATATCGCCAAATTCCAATACAGATTGTGATTCTTCGCGTGGGTCAATGATTTTAATATCATCTAAACGAAGATTATGCTCCTCCATAAGCAGCGCAATCTTTTTACGATTACCTAATAAAATTGGAATCGCGATCCCTTCGTCATTTACAATCTGTGCAGCTTTTAAAATTTTATAAGTATCAGCTTCAGCAAATACTATTCGCTGCTTACTTTGTTTCGCTTTACTCGTGATTACTCGAATTAATTTATTGTCGAGTCCTAAACGTTTCTTTAATTCATTTTCGTATGCGTCCCAATTTGTTATTGGTTTTAAGGCTACGCCTGATGCAATAGCAGCCTTCGCAACAGCAGGAGCAACTGTGTGTATTAAACGGGGATCAAGCGGCTTAGGAATGATGTATTCATTTCCGAAAACAATATTGCGTTTATTGTAAGCAAGATTTACAATTTCTGGAACAGGTTCTTTAGCCAATTGAGCAATTGCATAAACAGCAGCAAGTTTCATTGCTTCATTAATCTGTGTGGCGCGAACATCTAAAGCCCCACGAAAAATAAAGGGAAATCCTATTACATTATTTACTTGATTTGGATAATCTGATCTACCTGTTGCCATGATAATATCAGGACGAGCAGCAACAGCTACTTCATACATTATTTCAGGATCAGGATTCGCCATGGCAAACACAATGGGATTCGGCGCAAGTTGCATCATGTGATCTGCATTTAAAATATTTCCTTTAGAAAGTCCGATGAAGACATCTGCATTTTCCATTGCCTCTTCTAGCGTATTTAAGTTACGCGTAGTCGCAAAACGAATTTTATGTAAATCTAGATTTTCACGATCACTACGAATGACACCTGTACTATCCACCATTACTATGTTTTCAAGTTTAGCTCCTAATGAAACAAATAAACTTGTACATGAAATTGCTGATGCACCAGCACCATTTACTACAATACGTACTTCTTCAATTTTTTTCGCTGCGATTTCTAAAGCATTAATTAATGCAGCACCAGTAATTATAGCAGTTCCATGTTGATCATCATGCATCACTGGAATTTTCAATTCTTCTTTTAATCGACGTTCTATTTCAAAACATTCTGGTGCTTTAATATCTTCAAGATTTATACCTCCAAATGTTGGAGAAATAGCTTTTACTGTTTTTATAAAATCCTCAACATTTGTTTGATCTACTTCAATATCAAAAACATCAATATCAGCGAATATTTTAAAGAGTAATCCTTTTCCTTCCATCACCGGTTTCGATGCTTCAGGTCCAATGTTTCCTAGTCCTAATACTGCTGTTCCATTTGAAATTACAGCAACTAAATTTCCTTTAGCAGTATACTTGTAAACAGCATCTGGATTTTTTTCAATCTCTAAACACGGAGCGGCAACTCCTGGTGAATAGGCTAATGCTAAATCTCTTTGTGAACTTGTCGGTTTTGTTGGTACTACTTCAATTTTACCTGGACGACCGATAGAATGATAATCGAGCGCCTCTTGATTAAAGTCTGGCATATTTTTTACGAAATTTTATTGAGGCGTAAAGATACAAAATCCTATTAGGCGATACTAGTAATTAGTGTCTTTTTCACTCTTTAATTGACACTTGATTTCATAAGAAAAACATAAAAAAAAACGGGAAGATATTTATCTTCCCGTTTTGGCATAAACAATAAATTTTTTCTTAGTTATGACGAACTACCAGTTTTGAAGTTGATCTAACTTTATTACCACTCATGTAAGAAACTAAATAAATTCCACTAGTAAGTTCTGAAGTATTCATTACAATTGTTCCTTTCAAACCATTTACATCCATCGATTTTACAAATGATCCAAGCATGTTAAATACTACTAATTTATCACTTACTTCATTTACAGGAAGGTTGTAAGAAAATAAAGTAAATCCATCAGCTGGATTACGTAATGCTTTCGACATTCCAAAATCTTCTTTGTTTTCAGAAATTCCTGTTGCACCAAAATTGAAATTCAAATCAATACCAATTGAATCAGCTGTATTGTTAAAATTGATAATTCTATAATGCAATGAAGTAACTCCTGAATTTCCATTTGGTGATACGGATGCTTTTAAATCCACTGATTTACCAGCTAAAATAGAAGTTGGTGTGGTTGAATAAGCTGTTCCTGGAGCATAACATTGTGATCCAAAACAAAATAATTCATCCTGCCCTGGTACAAGATATCCAATCGTTCTTTCTACATTAACGTTGATGGGATTAGCAATAGTGTTCTCGACTGTAACATGTGAATCGATAGAATAAATATTCGTTGCCTCGTACGATGTAGTGATGAAGTTAGAAAGATTGATCGACTGAGATTGACTTTTTGATCCTATAAAAATTGCACAAATAATAAATGATAAGTGGATAAGTTTTTTCATGCTTGTAAAATTATTGACAGATTCTTTTAGCTTTGGAGGGATAAAGATAAGGAAAAATGTTGTCCATAACAATAACAACCGATCATATTATCTAAAAAGTCATAAAAGATTAATGGTTGATGACAATCTTTTTACATACCATAGTTCCATCAATCATTTTGGCATTTAATAGATAAAGTCCATTACCAAATTTTTGGGTGTCTAAATGAGTTGTGTTCTCATTATCAGCGGTTTTCATTGAATATACAGGCTTTCCGCAAGCATTATAGATATTCCAGCTTTTAATTTTTTTATCCCAAATAATGGAAAGTTCGTAATTCACTGGATTCGGGTATAACACAATACCTTCTTCTGATTCATTTTCATGGAGGGATAATAATCCATTCTGATTAAGATGAAGGAAATAAAAATCATCATCCATTTGGGTACTTCTTCCCCCAATATAAATGCTTTGATCTTGTGAAATAAGCAAGCTATAACCAATATCAATTCCTGAAAAACCATATTCTCTAGCCCAGATTAAATTTGCGGCGGAATCAACTTTTATTACTGATACATTTAATGGAGAAGAGGACCCAGCAATACTGTTCGAATAGCCAGTTCCAATAAAATCACCATTTTGATCTTCTTTCAAATCGAAAAGGGCATTTGTTCCACCCCCCCCAAAAGTTTTTCTCCATAATTCACGTCCATTTAAATCGAAGGCCTGAATAAAATAATCATATTTCGAAAAAGGAGAAATTTCTGTTTCCCCAAACACAATTAGTCTTAGGTGGCTATCTAATAATACCCCCTGACTTCCACATTGTAATGAATCTCCGGTAATGGTATCCCAAACAACAATTCCATTCTGGTCAATTCGTGAGAGTCTCACATCGCTATTTCCATTGTTTGTAGTGGTTGAAGCAACAATAAAATCCCCTCCTGGGACTGAAATAATACGGTCACCAGATTCAACATGAGCACCACCTATAAATGACTCCCATAACTGTGTTCCCGTTGAATCAATTCTGACTATATAGGTATCTATTGATCCAAATAAATCGGGTGCAAATCCACAAAAAATATAACCTCCATCTTGTATTTGCTGAACCCATTTAGCCTGTTCGTATTGCGGACCACCATAAGTATGTCGCCATAACTCGTTGCCTGCGGAATCAATTTTAATTAATAGTACATCAGTAGATAACTGATTGTTTGGGTCTTCGGTAGTGCCAATCATCATTAGGTTTGTAGAATCTGCTCGACACATTCCTAATGCTTGGTCATTATAAATGGTGCCATAAT
Source organism: Bacteroidota bacterium (assembly GCA_025352785.1). Classification (GTDB taxonomy): domain Bacteria; phylum Bacteroidota; class Bacteroidia; order AKYH767-A; family OLB10; genus JANXSD01. Next base: position 44,588 of record JANXSD010000018.1, on the reverse strand, counting down.
TTTTCGACCAAATCAAGTTCCCATCTGGAGTAACTTTTTTTAATGCAAAATCATATTGACCATTGCTGCCTTGTTCGCTAAACCCTCCTAAATAGAGGCTGCTATCAGCTAATTGTTGGATAGAAAAAGCAACATCAGCACCACTTTCTGGATAGGTTTTTTCAAAATAAGGTGCTTGGGCATAAGTGTTTAATAAGCCAAGAAATAACAAAATAAAAACAAGGAATTTATATTTCATTTAACGAAGTAGGGGGCTTAATTTGTGTCATAAAAATGAATTTGTGAAAGCGAAGTTGGTAAATTCGGTTGGTTTTTTTTACATTTACGCCATTAAACTTGTTAACTAATCCCTCAAAACATTATACCATGAAAAAACTTTACTTCGCTATTATCGCGTTGTTATTATCAGGTCTAGTAGCTGCGCAAAGCCAACGAATGGTTCTTGCCGAAGAGTTTACTAATGCTTCTTGCCCGCCATGTGCTAGTCAGAACCCTGCATTTAATGCATTGCTTTCATCAAACGTTTCTAAAGTCATTTCTATTAAGTATCAAACCAATTTTCCAGGTGCCGATCCTATGAATGCTCAAACAAACAATTTTGTAACTCCTCGCTTGACTTATTACAGTGTAACTGGAGTTCCTTTTGCAGTTCGTGATGGATATCAGTTGAGAGATCCTTCTTATGGTGTTTCAGGGTATGATGCAGGGCCTTATTTATGGGGACAAGATTCTATCGATAATCGTTATGCAGTTCCTTCGCCTTATACTTTGAATGTTTCGCATACTTATAATGCAACATTTGATTCTATTTTTATTTCTGTGGAAGTAATATGTACACAAGCAGTATCTGGAAATCTTGTATTACATACTGGATTAGTTGAGAAACAAATTACTTTTGCTTCAGCACCTGGCACAAATGGTGAAAAAGAATTTTATGGCGTAATGCGTAATATGATTCCAAATGCAAATGGAACTTCATTAGGAACAAGTTGGACAGTTGGTCAAACTCAGTCTTACAATTTTGCAATAAAAGTACCTACATTTACTTATAGTAAAGGTCAACTTGCTATTGTATGTTTTATTCAAGATAATACAACCTTTACAGGAACAGGAGCTATTACATCTGGAACTAAAGCTTTAACACTTTCAGCTGTTGTACCTGGAGTGGCAATTGGAACAAACGTATCAGGAACAGGAATTGCAGCTGGAACAACTGTTTCAAGTATTAATGGAACGGCTGTATTACTTTCAGATGTAACTACTGCTACTACTGCTGCTGTAAGTTTAACATTTGCAAACAAATTAGTACACCAAGCTGCTATTAGCGAGCCTATACCTTTAGCTATTGATGCTGAAGTAATAACCTCTCCAAGTATCGATGTAACATGTACAACTTCTTACACTCCATCAATAGATGTGAAAAATATTGGTACATCAGTGATTTCATCTCTTGATATATCGTATAAACTCAACACTGGAACTGCTGTATTGACTACATGGAACGGTACAATTGCAGTGGGTAATACTGTGACGATTCCTTTACCAACTCAATCACCGTTAATTGCAGGAGTCAATACATTTTCAGCAACTATTACAGCTGTGAATGGTACTTTAGATAATGATGCTGCAAATAATGTTTACACTAAAAAAATTACTGCAAATTTAACTTCCCCAATCTTACCTCCATTGGTTGAAGGATTTAATTCTACAGTATTCCCGCCTACAAACTGGACTCGCATTAATGGTGGTGCAACTTATGGTTGGACTCGTATAACTACTGGTTATTCCGCTTCAAGTGGATCAGCTAAAATGGATTTTTGGTTTAGCCCTGCAGGAGATGTTGATGAAATGTATTCCCCTAAATTAAATTTATCAAATGTGACCTCTGCTACGCTTGATTTCAAAATTGCAAAAGCTGGATTAGGCGGTACTGAAAATGATCGATTAGAAGTATTAGTTTCGTCTGATTGTGGTCAAAACTGGACATCCGTTTTTGATGAATCCGGCGCTTCATTAGCAACACTTATAAATGCATCCACAGCATTTACTCCAACAAGTCCAGTAGTTACTTCAGAATGGTCAATTAATAATGCAAATCTTATTGCATTTATTGGTCAACCAGAAGTTATTGTAAACTTTCGAGCAACATCTGATTACGGTAACAATCTTTATCTTGATGAAATAAATATCAATACTGTTACAGGGATTGATGCACCTTCTGCCGAACAACAAATATCATTGTTCCCAACACCTACAAGAGGAGATGTATTTATCAATCTTGAATCAGTAAAATCAAATACTGTAAAAATTTCAATTACTGATAATACAGGTAAGCTTGTTAGCGAATTCGAAAGTGTAAAACGTGATAACGCTATAAAAATTGATTTATCCGCACAAGCATCAGGAGTATATTTCGTAAATATTAATGCCGATGGTAAAATCATCACTAAGAAAGTAGTTCTTGAAAAATAATTATTGTTAATTATAAATAATAAAGGATCTAGTATATTACTAGATCCTTTATTATATCTGTCAAATTAAAAAATATGAAAAGAATTCTTGTTGTTGCATTATTGTTGATGAATATTTATGCTGTAACGGCTCAAAATACTACTAAAAATACAGATGTTGCATCTGCAAATGTGAAATCAGTCGAGGGAAAAAATATTAATACTTCCACTTTTAATAATGATGGTAAGCCTTTCATAATCGATTTTTGGGCCACTTGGTGTAAACCTTGCGTTGCTGAATTAACAGCCATTGCTGAGAACTATAACGATTGGAAAGAGGAAACGGGTGTTAAAGTTTTCGCAATTTCTATTGATGATACACGTACAATGGCCTCCGTAGGACCATTTGTTGCTGGAAAAAATTGGGATTTTGAAGTGTATCTCGATCCTAACAGTGATTTTAGAAGAGCCATGAATGTTAATAATGTTCCACATACTTTTTTGTTTGATGGCAAAGGAAAAATGATTGCTCAGCATAATTCCTATGCGCCAGGCGATGAAGAAAAACTTTATGAAGAGATAAAGAAATTGACTGGTAAATAATTCTATGTTCAAAAAAAAATACAAGGGGATCATCACTATTTGATTCCCTGTTTTTATTTTAGCCCATCCTTATAAATAATCTATCCAATAAATGCGTCTATTAAAAAATTGTAATTTCTATTTACTGATTATTATAACTATAATGTGTAAATGGAATGTTACTCATGCTCAATCTCCAACAGGTGTTTCAAATTTTACTGGAAATTTTGAGATAAATGCACAAACATATAAAGCAGATTCAGCAATTGAAGCTCCTGCTGTGAGCGAAAAAATATTAAGTAACGGATTTTTAAATCTGAATTATAATTACAATAATTTTTCTGCTGGAATTCGATATGAAGCATATCAAAATCCGCTCTTAGGTTTTGATGCCGGATATAAAGGAAGCGGTATTGCCTATCGATTCGCAAGTTTTACCAGTGATAATTTAACAATTACAGCAGGAAATTTTTACGAACAATTTGGAAATGGATTGATCTTGCGTACATACGAACAGAAATCATTAGGGATTGATAATGCCTTCGATGGGTTGAGAGTGCAATATGTGCCGTTTAAAGGGGTAACTGTTAAAGCATTTATTGGTGAGCAAAAGGTTTATTTCATAAAAGGTGCTGGTTTGGTGAGAGGGATTGATGGCGATTTTCAACTTAATGATTTTTTGCCAGGATGGGATGCTAAAAAATTAAAAATTGCTCTTGGCGGAAGCTTCGTAAGTAAATATGAAAAAGATAATGTTGCATCACGTGTATTACCAGAAAATGTGGGTGCAAGTGCTGGAAGAGTAAGTTTAATCTATAATAAATTTTCATTCAATGGAGAATACGCATATAAAATTAATGATCCATCATTAAATAACCACTATATATATAAACCTGGTCAGGCTATTTATTTAAATGCAACTTATGCAAAGAAAGGACTAGGAATAAAGGTGACAAGTAAGTGGCTTGATAATATGAGCTTTCGCTCTGAAAGAGGTGCCAGTCTAAATAACTTATCTATTAATTATTTGCCTGCTATCAGTAAACAATATACCTATCGTTTAAGTACATTATATCCAAACGCAACGCAACCACAAGGAGAGTCTGGATATTCTGGTGAAATATATTATTCCCTAAAACCTAATTCTAAATTGGGAGGACATTATGGAACTACATTAAGCTTAAATGCATCTACCGTAAGTGATATTTATCGAACTCCGGCAAGTAATGATACTCTTGGTTATGAAAGTAAAATTTTCTCGATGGGTAATAATATTTTCTACCAAGATTTTAGCGTGGAAGTCAATAAAAAAATCAGTAAAAGTTTAAAATTAATAGCTACCTATATTTATCAAGTTTATGATAAGAATAAAATTGAAGGTAAAACCGATTACCAACAAGTAACAGCACATATTGCAGTTGTAGATATTACTAAAAAAATAACTCCTTTAAAAAGTATTCGATTGGAAATTCAACATCTATCTACAGAACAAGATAGAGGAAACTGGGCAATGGGATTGGTCGAATTTACTGTTGCTCCTCATTGGGCTGTTAATGCATTTGATGAATGGAATTACGGAAATGGTGACAGTGAAAAACGATTCCATTTTTATAATGTAGGATTTTCATATTCAGCGAATGCAACAACTATAGGATTGAGTTATGCACGCCAAAGAGGTGGCCTATTGTGTGTAGGGGGCGTGTGCCGACAAGTTTACGCTAGTAATGGGTTTAATATAAATATTACAAGTAGATTTTAAAAAGTAGCTTCATCCTTCATAACTTAGTATCTTTAAATCAAGAGCATGAAAAAAATAATTTTAATGGTATTTGCATCATCTGCATTACTATTTAATAGTTGTGATAAAATCGATAGTCCTTATGGAGTTGTTGGAACCATAGATACTACAAGTCAAGATTCCATTGTTCGAAATATTTTATTGGAAGACTTCACTGGACATACTTGTGTAGCCTGTCCACAAGCTCATGCAGAGGCACTACGATTACAAGGTCAGTTTGGAAGTCGTTTGGTTGTGTTGTCGATCCATTCAGGATTTTTTGCTAAACCACAACCGCATCCAAATGGATCGTTTGCTTATGATTTTAGAACTCCTGTTGGTGATGATATTACAACTGCATTTGGAATAGGATCTACCTACCCTAAAGGTATTATCAATAGGTCGATAATCGGTGGCGGAACAATTGATTTGGATTGGCCTACATGGGAACCTGCTATTACTGATCAACTAACCAAAGTTGCTGACGCCTCTCTTAAAATTACTAATTCATTTAATGCAACAGATAGTACTGTTTCGAGCACCATCGATATTAAAGCGATAAATGCATTAACAGATCCAGTTAGTATTTGTGTTTTTGTGGTAGAAGATAGTATTGTGAATTGGCAAAAAGACGGAACTGTTGATGTGCAATTTTACATACATCGTCATGTTTTACGTGGATCTCTGAATGGTAGTTTTGGTCAAAGCCAAGGTGCAATGACAGCAGGTCAATTGTTATCACGAACGTATAGTGCTAAATTAATGCGCAATGACATCAATCCAACTCAAGTTTATATTTATGCTATTCTTATTAACGACAACACGAAAGAGGTGTTACAAGTAGAAGAGAAAAAACTTATTAATTAATTTATTACTTCTTAATGTATGCCAGACAATACTTTTTTGTCTGGCATTTTTATTTTTTTTTAATTAACAATTTATTGTTAGTTGTTAAGCGTTTACAAATAACTGGACACTTTCCTACCAACTATTTTCGTCATGTATTCAGTAATCGAATTTCCCCTAGAATAAAAAATAGTGTACTAATAATTTAAAATGAAAGCATGACTAAATATGAAATAAAGCGAAGGTGTTTTACACCTTAAAATTTACCAACGGCCTCTAAAACTTTAAAAGTTTTAGAGGAACAGCATACAACTGCGTAGAAGTTGAATTAAATTCTAACAACTAAAAAAAACAATATGAAAAAGAACATCCTTTTTATCATGCTCGCATTATTCGCGGCAACATCATCATCTTTTGCAAGTGCATCAGAATTAACATCAACAAAAAATATTATTAGACCAATTCAAATACATATAAATTTCACCGTTGCATCACCTCGTAGTGAATGCGCAGCTTTCCCAGGTATTTGTAGAATGGAAGGTGGTATAACTTTAGGTAAGGTAGCTACAGGGTTAAATTGTAATGGGAATGCATCGTATGAAAGAGGTGCGTTGACAATTGAAGTATTATATACTGATATGAGTGATGTATTAATGTCTAATTTTAATAAAATTACTTCTTTCCCAATTGATACACCTTTGCCATTAGATCCATCGCTTTTACAATCATTAGGCGCTCCTACAGATGCTACTTTGCAAGCTGGAAAATATTTAGTTATTAAAGATTGGGATAGAATAAAGTTGATTTTAATATTGAAATAAAAGTAAAGGTTGCAAGAAGTGGTTTTGCTACTTCTTGCAACCTTAAATAAAAATAAACTGTTTATTTTCTTTTAATTTTAATTACACAAAGTTTAAATCATAATTTTAATTTCTAATCTACTATGAAAAAAAATATCCTTTTTATTTTGTTTACCGCATTAATCTTTATCACCTTTTCAAGTTTTAAAGAAAATGTTGTAAGTATAAATATCATGAAGCAAAGAGCTCCTACCATACATGTGAATTTGAATCTTGGTAGAGAGCCATATTGTAACAATATTTATGGAATTTGTCGAATAATTTGTGACCCAAATGGCGGCAAAGTATTGCCTTATCCTCGTGCTGGGGGTTTTGCTTCATACGAAAATGGTATTTTAACTATTGAAATGATGGAAAATGAAATGGGTGATCAATTAATTCATGAGTTTACCACATTTCATTTTTTGCCTTTGGATGTTGCATTAGATTTAGATGGTGAAACAGTAAAAAGCTTGAGGGCTCCATCAGGTTCACATATTGAAATTGGTCGTTATCCTATTTTAAAAATTGAAGGAGGCTATAGAATTTCATTATCAATAAAATAAAATTATATTTGCAGGGAGCTAATACTTTTTTACTCCCTGCATTTTCTAAATAATAAAATCTAAAAATCTAATCTATGCGATTCACCCAAAAAATGTTAATGCTATTCTTTTTTGTGTTACTATTTATTAACTTTTCGTGTGCGAAATTGTATTATGTCTCTCAAGGATTTAAATCGCCGTACTTCGAAACAGAACAAAGTTTACATGCTTTCATGGTGAAGGATTCCATTGATTCCAATTTAGCATATATTGCAAAAGATAGTTTATCATTCTTGAAAGTATCAACAGTCCATGATAAGTTTGGAAAAATATTAACATTCAATAAAGCGGGCTATTTACTCCAGTTTGCAGAGAAAAAAACATGCACTGGTCCTGTTGAAAATTACTTAAATGGAATATGTAATAAAAGACCGATAGCAATCGATTCAACGATTCCGATGCAAAAGGTATTAAATTTGTTAAAGCCGTTATCGGTATCTAATAACACGCAAATTAATAAATCAACAGATTTAACAATCATTATTTTTTGGGCTGTTAATTATGCAAAACATAATGAAGATTTGCATAAATGGTACGCCGTTATTCAAAAGCAAAAGAAGGATTGTTCTATTAATGTGCTATTTGTAAATTGCGATTATCCTGCCAACTATTTTGGATATACAGAACGTACAAAAGCACGTACAAGTTATGAAGCTAATTTACCGAGTAAATAAGTACTATCATTTGTTTTAAGAAACGTAGACTTGTGTTTGTTAGCGAAACAAGAAGACAACATTTTGTAATTAACCTTTACTGAGCTCAATCCTCCTAAACTTTCATCATTTTCGAATGTTAATCAGGTTAAGCAATTGAGGAGTAAAAATCTTTCTTCGTTCAACACTGATTTCTTACCTTTGCGCGGCAAGGAATGAAAAAAATAGTAATCGATTTTTTGCGCTTAATAAAACACTATGGCACACGACCGTTTTCAGGGCCACGACTACTATCAAGTAGATGAGCTCTTAACAGAAGAACATCTTTTAATACGAAATTCAGTTCGTGAATGGGTTAAAAAGGAGGTTTCTCCGATCATTGAAGATTATGCACAACGCGCCGAATTTCCAAAGCAAATATTAAAAGGTCTTGCCGACATTGGTGCTTTTGGACCATATATTCCTACTGAATATGGCGGTGGCGGTCTCGATCAAATTTCTTATGGATTAATCATGCAAGAGGTGGAGCGTGGAGATTCTGGTATTCGTTCAACAGCCTCCGTGCAAAGTTCTCTTGTAATGTATCCTATTTTCACTTATGGGAGTGAAGAGCAACGTAAAAAGTATCTCCCAAGTTTGGCCAAAGGGGAGATGATTGGTTGCTTCGGACTTACAGAGCCTGATCATGGCTCCAACCCGAGTGGAATGATTACCAATTTTAAGGATGCGGGGGATCATGTTATTTTAAATGGCGCTAAAATGTGGATTTCCAATGCGCCATTTGCTCATCTGGCAGTCGTTTGGGCTAAAGATGAAAATGGAGACATCCGCGGGTTAATAGTTGAACGCGGAATGGAAGGATTTACTACTCCAGAAACCCATGGTAAATGGTCGTTACGTGCAAGTGCAACAGGAGAACTAGTTTTTGACAATGTTAAAGTTCCAAAGTCTAATATATTTCCAGAAGTTAAAGGACTAAAAGGTCCATTAGGTTGTTTAAATTCAGCTCGTTATGGAATTGCTTGGGGTGCTATTGGTGCTGCAATGGATTGTTACGATACTGCCTTACGTTATTCCCAAGAACGCATACAGTTCGGTCGTCCAATTGGAGGATTTCAACTACAACAGAAAAAATTAGCCGAAATGATCACCGAAATTACTAAGGCTCAATTGCTTACTTGGAGATTAGGTGTTCTGAAAAACGAAAATCGTGCAACACCTGCTCAAATTTCTATGGCAAAACGAAATAATGTTAATATGGCGATAACCATTGCAAGAGAAGCACGCCAAATGTTGGGAGGGATGGGTATCACGGGTGAATATCCTATCATGCGCCACATGATGAACCTCGAAAGTGTAATCACTTATGAGGGTACTCATGATATTCACTTATTAATAACCGGTATGGATGTAACTGGTTTAAATGCCTTTACATAGTATTTGATACAATAATTTTAAAAAAAATCCGCCTTTTAGTGGCGGATTTTTTTTAATATAGAAATGGTGATTAAACGATAAATATATTTGAAATAATTAGTGCAGTAATTTTTTATATCTTTTTAACATCCACATGGGGAAATCTCTTCTAAATGACGTGCAAATAAAACAGGATAATGGTTTATTTAGATTAACTAAATCTTTGTTTATGAAACGTTTACTTTTTGTTATTTATTTAGCCTCTACAATAGTTCCTGTTAGCTCAAAAGCACAAGGCTGTTCAGCTGCTAATATTGATATTTCCGCCTCAGGAAATGGAAATTGTGAGGGTAACCAAATGTTACTAATTATTTTTGTTGATGATCCCAACGGGCCAAAAGGAACGTTTGAATGGTCGAGAAAAAATGGGAATATGCCAACAGAAATTCCTGCCATCACAACTGACCCTTTTGCCTTTGTTAATTCGTTTTTAGCAATTAATAATGGTGTTTATTATGTTACTTATACTGATTCAAATGGTTGTACTTCGAAAGATAGTGCTGAGTTGAATGTTGTTTCTAATCCTGTGCCCTATATAACAGAAATCGTTCATTGTTATGGTACAGAATTAATTGCCAATGATTCGTTTCCGGCATATTTACCATATACCTATTTATGGCTTGAAGCAGGTTTAAATTCACAATCAATTACCTATACTGGTTCAGGTGGGATTGCAAGTAATCAAACCGTTACTGTTACAAATGCGCTAGGTTGTTCAGCACAATATTTTACTGGTCAACTAATTCAAGTTCCTTTAGGCGTAACAATAACTGGCAGTAGGAAAATTGTTCTAGGAGGCAGCTCAAAACTCACTGCTAATGTGAATTACCCAGTAAAATCATATCTATGGTTTCAAGGTAATACACGAATAGTAGGTGCTTTTCGAAAATATTATACAGTAGTTGATACTGGGACATACCATGTTAGAGTAACTTCTTTAGAGAACTGTATCGTTAACAAATTTGTAAAGATTACTTTTAAACCTGAATCACAACGATTAGATGATGGATTAGAATACGTTTCTTCGGAACTGAGTGCATATCCTAATCCAACCGCAGGAAACATTGAACTAGGAGGAATGGAGATTGGAGAAAGCAAGTTGTATGACCTCACTGGAAGAGTAATAAAAATAATTAATTCGGGAAAAACAAACTTTAGTCTGTCATTAGATGAATTAATCCCCGGAATTTATTTATTAAGATCAGGCGATCAAAGTATTCGAATAGTAAAACAATAAAAAATTGTCTTTATAAGGTATAATTCGCTTCCCAGGCATTAAATAGTTCATTCAAGAATAGATTTTCGAAATGACTTACTTCATGATCAGCAATAACTACTTTAACAGCCAAATCAAGAAAGTGGGTTCTTTCTGCTGCCGTTGAATCCATATAAAAATCATTCATCGCATTATTGAAATGAATAGGATAATCAATTCTAGCCACAGATTGAATAACATTTAATTCCTTTGCGGGATTAATAGCTTCTTTGAAATTTTCTTTGATGTATTGAAGAACTACTTTGTCCTCTTGTAAATTGGAATTGCCATCAATTGCTGAAAGGATGGTTAACATGTGATACCCTGCGACTGCCTTATTCATTGTTTTAATTTTTTTGTAATAGATCCTTAGAACTAAGGTAATAAAGATAACGCATTTTTAAACCATTTATTTTGAATTCCTTACAAACGGACTAAAACTCTCCGCCAACTGAAACAATTTGAGGATGAGAAAAGTAAAAAAAACGATTTTGGAATATATAATTTCAAACGGTAGATGTATTACATTTGCGCCAGTAAAAATTTCAAATTGCCACATGGTCGTGTGGCCGAGCGGTTAGGCAGAGGTCTGCAAAACCTCGTACAGCGGTTCAAATCCGCTCGCGACCTCAAACAATCAACCCTGTCTCGCTTGCGAGGTGGGGTTTTTTGTTTTCATTGAACCAAGCTTGCTTGTGTGAAAATGGAAATAAAAAATTCTAAGACCGTAGGTCGCAGGGTTGATTGTTTGAGGAGCCCATCATTCAGCTGCAACGAAGCAGTGTTTCCAACTGCTTCATTGCAACTACATCCGCACGCAAATAATAATAGCTCCAATATTTTTGAAAAATGTTTTTTGTTTTCATTGAACCGAGTAACTATCGGAATTGCATTTTGTATTCTATATTTACTTTATTTTTCCTTAACAACAGGACCACAATTTTGCCCTTCAGGAATTTCTGAAATTTTATATCCAGCTAAATTGAATAATTGTAAATTAATAGCATTAAATTTTATTTGTGATAGTGCCACTGTGTAGAAGTCACCAGATAATTTATTTTTTGTAGTTATTTCAACAATCATTCCTTTCGGGTTTTTCCAATTAAACCAATCACCTTTTCGAATTGATTCACTCATCATTCCACAATGACTTAACAATTTATAAACCTTGCACACATTAAAAGTGTATTCCATAGTAATCCAATATTCTGTAATGTAGGTGTCAGTTTCTCGGATGGTTTTATAACATTTTAAATTAGAAATAATTCTAGAAATTTTAGTAAATTTTAATATTTCCTTTTGATCAAGTGTGGAATCACGATACATCATTGCACGATGAATCTTTGTTCCTTGTTTTACATTTCCAATGGCCATTAACATCATCCATGTGCTATCTGCCGGATTAAATAATACACGTTTATCAACTCCTTTCATGCGCATATTATCTTCAATTTCCATCGCCATTCTAATTCCTCCGGAAATTGGTTGAATAGTCCATTGCAATGGATAATCTTGTATCGTTACATTTGAGGAGGTAAATGACATGAGAAAGCTCCCTTGAAAAATAGATTGACTGACTAAAGTCATAGGATTGCATGTACATAGGATAATCACAAAAAACCTAAAATAGGTTTTGGCTTGTGATTTTAGCGAAAGAGGCATAGGACAAATTTAAGTAATCGTTTCACTTTAAGGTTAAATTTGAATATTTAGGTTTATTATCTTCGATGCTACTATTTATTTCTAGTATTTTACTTAACTTGCAGTTGCGAATGAAATAATAATAGTGTATTTTGAATGCAATATTTAATTAATATAAATTTATAGATGAAGATATTTTACTCAATTGTAACATTTAGCGCAGTACTATTATTCAGTTTACTTGGTCAAATCGAACTCAAGGCGCAAACAAATCCTGCAGCACAATCATTACCTTATATTCAAAATTTTAATTCTCTCACTTCTATTTCTACAACTTATCCTGTAGGATTTCAAGGATGGAATCTCTCCACTGGCGGGTCTTCTACTTCTTTTAGAACGATTACTCCACCTCCAAGTTCTGATCTTTCATTAATTGCATCTGCAACAGCAGCAAGTACTACTGGTGGCATCCAAAATTATAATGGAAAGATTGGAATTCTTTCTTCGGGTTCGTCGGATGCAACATTATGTTTAGCAATAAGTACCACGGGATTTTTTACCGTTACAATGAATTTTGATGTAATGACAATTCGTAATCCTTATGATGCTTCAACAAATACACATATCAATCAAGTGGATCTGCAATATCGCATTGGAACTTCCGGAGTTTTTGCCTCCGTATCTGGAATAGCAAGTGGCATCTATCAAAATAATACTACCACACAAATATCCGCCATTACTATACCACAAAATTCATTAACAAAAGTGTTTACACTTCCCGCTGCTTGTAATAATCAACCAATAGTTCAGTTACGATGGGTGCAACGTGATGTTAGTGGGATAGGAAGTCGTCCAAGCTTTGCTATCGATAATCTTTCAATTTGTTCGGTATCTGTTACCCCTACAATTTCCATTTCAGGACCATCAGCATTTTGTTCAAGTGGTAATGCAACGTATACCTCAACAATTACAAACGGAGGATCAACACCCAATTATCAATGGAAAAAAAATGGTAGTAACATCAGTACTAATACTCCAACTCCTACTCTTACAGGATTAATTGTTGGAGATCAAATTTCTTGCACACTTACTTCAAATCAATCTTGCGTTACTGCAAATGTAATAGCTTCAAATGTTATTACAATTGGTGTTGTGAATAGCGCTCCTACCATTAGCAATGCAGTAATTTCTAACGTCTCATGTCCTAATGCAAAAAATGGTTCAATAAATATTACTGTAACTGGTGGTACTGCGCCATACACAATTCTTTGGGATACAATCAATACAATTAACGGAGCATTGTTTGGCGTCACAGCAGGGATAAAGACTGCCAGTAATCCACTCTTTGGTCTAGGTAGTACCAGTGGATTTATTCTCGACGGTGTAGAAGCAAAGGAATTGTTTTTGACACGTGGAATTACTTATTCATTTAGTGTGTTAACTCCTTCTCACCCATTTCATATTTCAACAGATAACATTGGTGGCAATGCAACATTTCTTGTTACTAATGGACAATCAGGAGCTCCCACTCAAAATGGAACTGTAACTTTTAAACCATCGTCAGTAACTCCTAATTTACTTTATTATGCTTGCCAATTTCATCAGTTCATGGGGTATAAAGTAAATATCACTAATGGATTTGCAACAGAAGATGTAACAAATTTGAAAGCAGGAAAATATACTGTTATTGTTGCGGATGCTAATGGTTGTTCAACATCAGCTCAGTATACAGTAATTGAATTGCCTTCGCCCGTAACATTAAATGCAAGTATCACCAATGCTATTTGTAGTTCATCAACAGGTGCTATTGACTTAACAGTAAGTGGTGGGGTTGCACCATATACTATTTCATGGGATACTATAAATACTAATGGTCCCACTTTTGGTATTATTGCAGGAGTTAAAACTGCATCTAATCCTTATTTTGGTCTCGGTAGTACTTCGTGTTTTTACATTGATGGAGTTGAAGCAAAAACTATTTCACTTATTCGAAATATTAATTACACTTTTAACATTTTAAGTCCAAGTCACCCATGGCATATTTCTACAGATTTCATTGGAGGAAATACAAGCAACATCGTAACAAATGCACAAGTTGGTGCGCCTAGTGAAAATGGCACTGTCTTTTTTACTCCTAATGCTGCGCATCCAAACTTGCTTCGATATGTTTGTGCAAATCATCAATACATGGGAAACAATATAAATATAGTTAATGGAATGTTAAGCGAAGATCTTAGCAATCTACATGCAGGAACGTATACTGTTTTTGTGAAAGATATGAATGGCTGTTCAGCTACTGCGCAGTATATCGTAAATTCAACTACTTCTACAATTGTATTGTCAGCGACAGTAACAAATACAAATTGTAATAGTGCTACTGGTGCAATTGATCTTTCTGCTGCTTCTGGTTTAGCACCTTATAATTTTGTTTGGGATACTTTTAATACACTTAATGGATCAGTGTTTGGCGTTATGATTGGCGACAAGACACCTAACGGACCATATTATCAATTAGGAAACCCATCCTCATTTTATATCGATGGTGTTGAATCGAAAGAGCTCACCCTGACACGAAATATTCCCTATACTTTTAATGTTTTTAGCAGCGGCCATCCATGGCATATTTCAACGGAAAATATAGGGGGTAATTCTAATAATATTGTTGTAAGCGGACAAACAGGTGCGCCAAATGATAATGGAACAGTTTTTTTTACACCTAACTTCACACATCCATCCTTATTACATTATATATGCGCAAATCATGCCTATATGGGTTATGATATCCATATCATCAATGGAACATTGACGGAAGATTTAAATAATTTGGGTGCTGGTGTTTATTCAGTAATTGCTACTGATCAAAATGGATGTACCGCTATGGCAAATTATATAATCGCAACTAATGGTACATGCAATGTAACGTTAAATCTTAAAGCGTTTCTTCAAGGAATGTATACAGGAAGTGGAACTATGCAACCTACCTTATTTTCTTTGGGAATATCTAGCGATCAAACAGCTTCTGATTCAATAACCGTTGAATTGCATGATGTAATAAATCCAACGGTAATAGTTGCATCTTCAACAGTAGTATTACATACGGATGGTATTGCACAAATTCAATATCCAAGTTCTGTAATTGGAAGCTCGTATTATATCGTAATACATAACCGTAATGCTATTGAAACGTGGAGTAAATTACCTGTTTTATTTGATAATTCAATAATGAGTTTTGATTTCACCAATTAACTTTTTTCGTAGAAACTTTTGTGTCAATCCACCAAATAAAAATCAATTATAGCTCCAAAATAACTTTCTTTCCATCCATCAACAATATCATCAAAATCACCATCAGGAATATTCGTATGCAGTAATTCAGCCGATGTTCCTTGTTTATGGGGATGTAATTTGATCGTTACAATGGATGGCTCCTCTTGCTCACCAAAATACCATTGCTGAACAATTTTTTTATTTTCTTCGAACTCCAAATTTTTACCGTTAATACTTGCTTCCCACATTGAAAATTCAGAACCCGGAATCGTCGACATTTCAACTGATTCACCCGTCCATAATTGAATCGTTAATGGATTCGTAATAGCAGCATACACATCTTCTGGAGGCGCTGGAATTATAAAGTATGATTTAAAGTTTTTCAAAGTAGGGGATGTTTAATTTGTTAAAAGTTGGAGATGGTAAATTTACTTTCGTCATTTCCAAAGATACAATTCCATTATTGATATTCAGAAAGTAGATAACGCAAGTAATTATTTATTCTACCTTCCTTAAAGGATAAATATATTTATTTTTAAATACTTCATCATCTAAGAATTGATGAAATCGAATTGTAGGCTGTTTATAGTGCATATGAATATGTTTTAGAACAGCGAATGAAATTTAGAATTATCTTGTTTCTTTGTTTAAGTTTGATTTTTAGACAATATTCAAAACAAAATTTCGTTGAGTTGCAAAACCTAACGAAATAAAAACTTGTACTTTTTTATCAATCCTTTTGTGCTTTTGCCTCCCAACACATGCTCAAATCACCTTTGCAGAAGCAATTGGTGGTCCGTCAACTGATCAAGAACTTTCTGCTGAACAAACTTTCGATGGGGGGGGACATTGCGGTTGGCTGGACAAAAAGTTACGGAGCAGGAGATTGGGATATCTATCTTGTAAAAACAAATGTAAATGGTGCAATTGAATGGACTAAAACGTATCGTGGTTCTGGTGAAGAAGTAGATTGTTTCGTTCATCAATGCGCTGATAGTGGATATATTATTACCGCAAGAACGAATAGTTTTGGCGTTTCTTCTGCCGATGTCTATTTAATTAAAACGAGTATTGATGATGCCATGCAATGGACAACTTCCGTTGGTGGCTCAAATAAATTTATTAACGAAAGATCAAAAAATTCAACAACAAGAAATCCGCCGACAAACATTAATGCGTAATGGATTTATTGGTGGATTTGCTGTAGTACTTTTATTCGCTAGTGTGTTTTTTACACAACGAAATCGAATCTCAAAAGAGAAAAAACGTAGCGAAGAATTATTATTAAATATCCTTCCTGCAGAAACAGCTGAAGAACTAAAAGCTACAGGTACTGCAAAAACGAAAAGCTTTGTTTCAGTAACTGTAATGTTTACCGATTTTAAAAACTTCACTCAAGCAAGTGAAAAACTTTCTCCAGAAGAATTGGTTCGCGAAATTAATTATTGTTATAGTGCATTCGACGAAATTATTACTAGATACGGAATTGAAAAAATAAAAACGATTGGTGATAGTTATATGTGTGCTGGTGGCTTACCAGTAATCAATTTTACACATCCTCATGATGTAGTTCATGCTGGATTAGAGATGCAAGCATTCATCGAAAAAAATAAAGAAGAAAGAATAGCAATAGGACAACCCTATTTTGAATTGCGATTAGGTATCCACACGGGACCTGTAGTTGCAGGTATAGTAGGGATTAAGAAATTCGCCTATGATATTTGGGGCGATACGGTAAATACAGCATCCCGAATGGAAAGTAGCGGACATGTTGGTAAGGTAAATATTTCCGATGCTACTCATGGTTTTATAAAAGATAAATTCAATTGCACACATCGAGGTAAAATTGAAGCAAAAAATAAGGGATTAATCGAAATGTATTTTGTGGATTCTAAGCTAAGTTGAAATCAAGAATTGAACAAAAATAAATCCTTTAAATAATGATTAATGCGTTATTTCTCATATAACTTAGCGATAAATATTTGATCATTAATGTATTAAGTAAATTTTAAGATGAAATAATTTTCTTTTGATTAGCATTAATTGTACGTTTTTAATTATTATTTGAAGATAAATAGTCATTAAATTTATTATATTTTTTAATGAGTTTGATCAACGTTTTTGCTAAGGGTTTCATAGAGAAGCTGAGCTTATAATTATTTTTATGAAAAGGTAATTTGAGGCTAAAATTTATGTAAATTTCGGGCTCATTTTCAAATCTTTTAACAATTTTAAACAATGAAAAAAAATCTAACTTATCCAATGTCGGCAAAGAGATTAACGTTGAAACAGAAGAATGCTAAGAAAGTTTTTATTCGTGCAATTTTTCTTTTTACTATCGTTTTATCACCGATTATTTCATTCGGGCAACTAACCCCAATTAGTAACTATGTACTTTACGGAGGATTTAGTTCATCTTCGAATAGTTTTGTTCAAATGGGTTCTTCTACTTCTGTTCAAGGAGGAACGATCGGAAGTAGTTTTTTAATAAAAACTACGGGTAACGCAAATATTACTGGCGGAATTAGTAGTGGAGGATCTATCATCTTAAGCAACTCGAATTCCATTGCTGGAAAAATTACTGCGGCAAATACGAATGCCACTTCTGGAACAATTCTTTCTGTTGGAACAGGTGCTTCATTAGGTGATAACTTAGATGTAAACGGAAATATTATTGTTGGTGGCGGACAAGTAACAAAAAAAGTTACTCACCCTGCGGGAACAACATACTCTGGACCAATTCCTGGATTAGGAAATTTTATTGCTGCTCCAAGTTTACCAATTCTTCCTTCCGCTCCAGCTACAACTTCATTCGCTGCTTATGCATCAACAAATATTACATCAACACAATCTATTTCTCCTGGGATTTTTAGAGACATGACACTTTCAGGAAATAAAACAATTACATTTAATGGTCCTGGTGTTTATGTTTTCAAATCAATAAAAAATTCGGGGAGTGGAAATAATTTCATTTTTAATTTCCAAAATACCAGCACTGGAAATATTCAAATATTTGTTCATGGTGATATTGATCTTGGTAAATCAAGTGTGAGTTTATTGAATGGAGGTAATGCCTCACGAATTTATACAGAAACGCATGGCATTGGTTCTACTTGTTCTAACGGAGCTTATTCATTCGTTATCGTAAATGGTTCTTCAGGTGGAAGTCATTCGAAATGGCTCGGTACTGTATGGACTCCAAATGCAGGAATAAGTATTGGATCAGGTGCAGGAAATAGTGATATCACTGGTGCACTTTGGAGTTCAACACAAATTAATATCCAAAGTGGAGTAACAATTGTTTATTGTCCTTTGGCAGTTGCTTGCACAACACCAAATGCAAATGCAGGAATTGATAAACAAATTACCTGTTCTACATCATCTGTTCAACTTGCAGGTTCATCAACAACTTCTGGTGTAACATATAGCTGGACTACCATTAATGGAGGAAATATTTCTTCCGCATCAAATACAGCTACAATTTCTGCAAATGCTACGGGTGGCTATGTACTCAAAGTTACAACTGCTACTGGTAGTTGTTTTGCTACCGATACAGCTTTCGTAACATTAAATAATATAGTGCCAAATGCAAATGCTGGTGCTGATAAACAAATAACATGTGCATCAACAACTGCTCAACTTAATGGTTCATCTACAACTTCTGGCGTAACTTATAACTGGACAACCCTCAACGGAGGAAATATTACCTCAGCAACAAATATATCCTCCATTAATGCAAATGTTGCCGGTGGGTATGTGCTGAAAGTAACAACAACTTCTAATGGATGTAGTGCTACTGATACTGCTTTCGTTACTTTAAATAATGTAGTGCCAAATGTAAATGCTGGAGCTGATAAATTATTAAGTTGTGCAATTTTAACTCCTACTTTAATAGGCACTTCATCAACTAGTGGTGTTAGTTTTAGTTGGACACAAAGTAATGGTGGAAATATTGTTTCTGGTGCAAATACTAATTCAATTATCGTTAATGCTCTTGGAGCATTTACATTAACGGTAACTGATCCTACCAATGGTTGTTCCAATTCAGATTTTGCATTAGTATCACAAGGGCCTTGTATTTTCCCTTACTATCCACCACCAGTTGATGGTAAAACAAATTCATTAATTGGTTCTGAATTAACATCACTTTATTTTAATTTCAATCCATCAGTAAGTGATACGCTTGATAATATTTATCAATTAAGTAGTGATAGTGTTTTAGTTGAAGTGATCGCGCGCGCTGGTCAATATGCAAATCTTTTAAGCTTGCTTCAAACAACTCCTTATGGTATCACCAACTTAATTAATAATGGTCCGAATACTTTATTTATATCTGGACTTTATCCCGTTGTGAATTTAAAAAAACTAGATAGTCTTCCAACTTTAATTGATTATGTTCGCCCTCTTTTTCCTCCCGTATCTAATAGTGGAGTTTCAAGTTCGGGTGGTGATATTGCCTCTCGAGCAGACATTGCACGCAATGGGTATAATGTTCAAGGTCGTGGTGTAAAGATTGGAGTTTTATCAGATAGTTATAATACATTATTAGGTGATCCTGCACAAACAGATGTTCTCAACGATGACCTTCCAGGAATAGGCAACACAGTAAATCCTGATCCTGTTCATGTTTTAAAAGAATTTCCATTTGGTCGTCGTAGTGATGAAGGAAGAGCAATGTTGCAAATTCTGCATGACGTTGCTCCAAAAGCAAAATTGGCTTTCAGAACTGGATTTATTAGCGCTGGAGATTTTGCACAAGGAATTTTGCAATTGCAACAAGACACTTGTACTATTATTGTTGATGATGTTACATTTATTACGGAACCATTTTTTCAAGATGGATTAGTTGCTCAAGTTGTTAATCAAGTAGCTAGTCAAGGAGTGTCTTACTTCTCCGCAGCCGGTAATTATGGAAATAAATCGTACGCTGGAGTTTTCAATCCAACAACAACTCCAAATGGTTTAGTTGGATCTGCTCATAATTTTAATGGTGCTGGTGACGTATATCAGAGCTTAACATTGGCTCCAGGAAATTATACAATTGTTCTTCAATGGCAAGATTCAATTTATTCTAACGGACAAATTCAAACAGGTACAAATAATGATTTAGATATTTATCTGACTGCCGATAATGGAATAACATTATTTGGATTTAATAGAAATAATATTGGTGGTGATCCACTTGAAGTTTTACCTTTTACTGTTGGAGGATCAACACCTCAAAATGCAAGTCTTTTAATTACTCGTGCAGCAGGAACATCGAACGTGAATTTTAAATATATTATCTTCCGTGGTGAAGGAATAATTTCAGAATACAATACTGGTACATCTACCATTGTTGGTCAAGCTAATGCAAATGGTGCTATCGCTGTTGGCGCAGCACGTTACACACGAACTCCAGCCTTCGGTGTAACTCCTCCACTCCTTGAAACATTTTCTTCCATTGGTGGATCACCTGTAGGAGGAGTAACACGAAATAAGCCAGATATCATCGCACCAGATGGAGTAAATACTACTGTTTCATTTGGCGGAAATTTAAACATTGAGTCTGATGCATTCCCGAATTTCTTTGGAACTTCTTGCGCTGCTCCACATGCTGCAGGTATCGCTGCATTGTTAGTGGAAGGAAAGAAAAAATTCTATAATCAAGTAATAACTCCTACGGAAGTAAAAACGATAATGCAAAATTCAGGAGTAGATATGAATTCTCCAGGGTTTGATTTTGAAACTGGTTACGGTCTTGCGGATGCTGATGCCGCATTACGAACATTCGCTGCACCAACTCCTGATTTATTGAGCATCGGTTTGCCTAATGCAAGTGTGATCCCCGGTCAAGTAACTTTTGTTGTAACAATCGATGGAAATTATTTAACATCACAATCGCAAATTATTTTTAGAGGAGTACCATTAGTAACAACAATTCTAAATTCCAATCAATTATCAGCTACTGTTCCTACATTTTTTGGTAATCCTCCAATTCAAATTTATAATCCATCTATTACTCCTTTAGGTACCGATGGTGGTTATTCTGATTCGTTGTATTTCTATTCTCCAATAAAGAAAAATATTGTCATTACTGCAGATAATAAAGCAAAAAAATTCGGCGAGAAATTACCACTCTTCACAGCTAAGGTAACAGTTGATGGACAACCATTAGATTCAACAAATCTTACGCTCACTGACTTAGGATTAGATAATATTCTTTATACAACTTCTGCTACAAGCACTAGTAATGTTGGTATTTATTTTATTAAACCAGCAGTTACTTCATTTGATGTTGGTTTGTTAGAACTGTATCATTATTCATTCAATAATAGTCAACTTGCAATTGAAAAAATGTTATTGAAAATTACAGCACATGATACTACACTCGTTTATGGGGATGAAATAAATGGACTTGCATTAGGATTTAATTACAATTATGATAATTCATATATTGATCCAAGTGAACAAAGTGCCTTCTTAAATGGAGTGAAAAGTATTCACACTTCGGATATGTCAGATGCAGTAGTTTTTGTGGATGATAAAATTCAAATTAATCAAAGAGTAATTGCAAGTATTGATTTAATAAATCTTAGTTTCCTAACAAGTCAACGAGCTATTGCTAGTCAACGTGTGATCGCTAGTCAAAGAGTAATTGCAAGTAGTGTCGTGTTCGATACAACTCGATTAATTGATCTTTCACCAGAAGCAGTTTTCAATTATCAAGTAGATTCCGCAAATGTTACTTTAACAAGTTCTATTCCTCTCGCTAACCAACGTGTTATTGCTAGTCAACGTGTAATCGCAAGTGGAACTGCTGTTGTGAATCAACGTGTAATCGCAAGTGGGTCGCCAATTGTAAATAGTACTGCAGGTTCAAGTACCGAAGCAGATGTTGCAGTCGTGCTCGATGAGAATGATGTTAATGCTCCTGCAGGTGATACTCTTTATGTTTTCAAACCTATAAATTTAATTACAGGTTATAAAGTAGGCTCACATTATATTGTGCCAGGTGCTTTCTTATCAAATAATTTTGATGTTAGTTACGATCTCGGTATACTAACAATACTTCCTGCTGAATTAACTATTAAAGCCGATAGCAAAAATCAAGCATGTAATAGTTTGCCAACTTTTACTTCTACTATTTCAGGATATCGTTATGACGATAATGCTTCAAACGTTATTTCTTCAGGACCGAATTATGTAGTAATGAATACACAAAATCAAATCGTTAATGGAATACCATCTGGAGGTACGTATACTATTGTTGCATCGAATTTGCAATTTATCCCTTCAGCTAATTATACTACTAATTATGTTAGTGGAACTTTAGTAGAGCCATCACTTTTATCATTAACAGCAAATGCGACTCAACCGATTTGTAATAATCAATTGGGTACAGTTTCATTGCAAGCAGCTGGTGGAACTTCTCCTTATAATTATGGTAATGCATCCTTATTAAATCTAATAGGAGGAACATATAATTATCTCGTTACTGATGTGAATGGTTGTACCGCTTATGCTGCTGCAGTTATCACAATTCCAACTGCAGTAACTGGAATTGCCTCCACCACAGCTTCAGGATGTCTCGCATCTGGAAGCGCAACAGTTATTCCTTCAGGGGGAGTGCCCGCATACAATTATTTATGGTCTCCCGGAGGTGGAACTTCTGCAACTATTACGGGGATTTCTTCAGGATCTTATTCAGTAATTATTTCTGATAAAAATGGATGTACTGGAACGGCAACGGCAGTAGTACTTCTTACGGGATCAGTGCCAACGAAACCAATATTTAGTGGTGATGGAGATGATAATCGTTTGTCTGGAGTATGCGGTAGTAATTATGAATATGAGATAAATCAAGTTATCGGGGCTACATCTTATACTTGGTCGGCTCCATTTGGAAGTACCATAACTGATGGACTTGGTCATTCAGGGAATCCGTTAATTCTTACAGGCCCCAATTCTCAAAATGAATATGAAGTATTTATATCATTCCCTTCTGGATTTATTTCTGGAAATGTTTCTGTTTTCGCTACCAACGCATGTGGAAATAGTCTCACTGCTTCGTTATTAGTTCAATCAAAACCAAGTAATCCTGGCGCAATCGCTGGATCGACAACGAATGTTTGTAAAAAATCTAGTGTCACTTATTCAATCTCTTCTATTTCCGGAGCTACTTCATACACTTGGACGGTTCCTGCTGGAGCGACAATCACTTATAATTATGGCACCTCAATTAAAGTTTCCTATGGAAATAGTTTCTTAGGTTCTGGAAATATAACTGTAAAAGCAAATAATGCTTGTGGATCAAGTGCAACATCATCGTTAACAGTTATAGCGGCTACATCACAACCAGACGTAATTTCTGGATTGTCGTCGGTATGTAAAAGTCAAACTGCCGTAACATATTCTATTGGTTCAGTTACAGGAGCAACATCCTATACATGGGCAATTACCGGTGGAGCTAGTTTTGTTAGTACATCAACAGGAATTAGTGTCACTGTAAAATATACAACATCAACATCTTCATCAGCAACGTTAACTGTAAAAGCGAATAATGCTTGCGGATCTAGTATTGTTAATTCACTTGTTATAACAATTGCGCAAAATTGTAGAATAAATCAAAATAATAGTAATGTAAATTCTAATGACAATGCTTTAACTGCATTATCCGCATTCCCAAATCCAACTTCAGGTAAGTTAAGTATTACTTTCGGCGCAACATTAAATGAGAAGTATACACTAAAAGTTGTTGATATGCTTGGTAATTTATTAGTTATAGAATCTGCATATTCACTTGATGGAAATAATGTGAAAGAGCTTGATTTAAGCAATTTACCAAAGGGCTTTTACTTCTTGATGCTGGAAAAAAATGAGGCAGAGCAACAAACAATACCTATTGCAGTTCAATAAGATTTTTATTCTATAATTGTCCACTTTTCAACAGTTAAATTTTAAAAAGCGTTCTTGGTATTCAAGAACGCTTTTTTTAATTTCTTGTATTCATTTTAACGCGTTATCGGTTTCGTTTTCAGCCCGAAAAATCCATCATGTGTGGGAATGAAGTCGGCTGTAGTGAAATTTTTGTATTTTTAGCAAGCAATTCTTGCAATGACCATGTTGAAAAAACGAATTTTACTTTTATTTATTGATATTGTTTTAATTGTTGGATGTTGCCTTGGGCAAAATAAAGTAGATAGTTTAAAAAAGGTATTACAATTTGCTTCTGAAGACTCTACAAAAGTGAATACTTTAATCGCATTGAGTAGGTCTTATCTAGATTCATCACCTGAAGAAGCTACTCGTTATAGTACTGAGGCAAAAACGCTTGCCGAAAAGGTTGGATTTCAAAAAGGTTTGGCATTTTCTTTAAAATATCTCGGATTAATAAATTACCGACAAGGAAAATATTTGGAAGCACTCGATTATTGGAATCAATCGCTCAAAGTTTTTGAAGCTTCAAATTTAAAAGCAGGACAAGCAAATATTCTTCAAAATCTCGGGACAATTTATTTTGATCAGGCAGATGATGAGAAGGCTTTGAATTATTTTCTAAAAGCGCAAAAAGTTGCCGAAGAAATTGGTGATACTCTTCGTATCGCAGAAATATTGGCAAATATTGGCGCAATATATGGAAAAAAAACTGCTACTTATAATAAAGCAATTGATTATGATTTACGTGCCTTAAAGATTAATGAACAGATTGAAAACATAGATGCTATAGGCACTATCACTTCTAACTTAGGAGAAATATATCTTTTAAAAAATGATGATTCAACAGCACTGGTTTATTTTGAAAGGTCATTAAAAGCATATAAGTTAATCGGACAAGATGGATCTGGGAATATTCCTTATTCTTTAAATAATATTGGTAGAGTTTTTAAGAAACGTGGTGAATATGATAGAGCAATAGAAAAACATTCGGAAGCTTTCGAAAAAGCAAAGAGTGTGGATTCTAAATTAGATATGGCACAATCACTGCTAAGATTAGGTGATGTATATCAAGAAAAAGGCGATGCTAAATTGGCAATAATTACCTATGAAAAGGCGAAGAATTTTGCAAAGGGGATTAATGCAAACGTAGAATTAAAAGATATCTATCAAGGACTTTCCATATCTTATTCTGATATTAAGGATTTTGGAAATGCTTTCAAATATCAAAATTTATTAATCAACATTAAAGATGTGTTGTACAACATTGAAACAGATAAAAAACTCGGAAGTATTTCTTTCAACTACGAAATAGAAAAAAAGCAAGGACAAATAAATCTCTTAACTAAAGATAAAAAACTTCAGGAGCTTGATCTTCAAAAACAAAAAATAGCAAAGAATGCTTTTTTAACAGGACTTATTCTTATTTTAATAATTGCATTTATTATTTTCCGAAATTATCGGGCTAAGGTAAAGATTAATAAAATTTTAGATACCCAAAAAGCAGAAATTGAAACGTTACTATTAAATATTTTACCAGCAGAAGTTGCTAAGGAATTACAAACGGATGGTCATGCTAAACCAAGATATTATGAAAGTGTATCTGTATTATTTACCGATTTTAAAGGCTTTACTACCATCGCTGAAGGATTAACACCTAATGAACTTGTAGAGGAATTAAATGATTTCTTCGTAGCATTTGATGATATTATTGAAAAAAATAACCTAGAAAAAATAAAAACTATCGGTGATGCTTATATGTGCGCCGGAGGAATCCCTACCGAAAATAATACCCACCCAATTGATATCATAAATGCTGGAATGGAAATTCAGCAGTATATTTTTGACAAAAATGAAAAGCGAAAAATAGCTGGTGAAGTGCTATGGCATTTGCGTGTTGGAATTCATACTGGACCTATTGTAGCGGGCGTAGTAGGTAAAAAAAAATATGCCTATGATATTTGGGGAGATACAGTAAATGTAGCTTCAAGGATGGAATCAAGTGGCGAAGCTGGGAAAGTTAATATTTCAGGAACTACTTTCGAATTGATTAAGGATAACTTTAATTGCGTTCATCGTGGTAAAATTCAGGCAAAAAATAAAGGCGAAATCGATATGTATTTTGTTAAAAATGGTTTATCGTAATAAGATAATGTAAATGATAATTAAATTTTATATGCTAAATAGTATCACCAATTATAGAACTTTTTTGTAGTAAATTTGTCAAAGAAAATTTGTCGTTCAGTAATGGAATTAATCGTAAGCGTTAGAAATATATTCGATAGGTGATTTGGCTAAAATTATTTAATGTACGAGAGGAAGAGTCGGAAATTGTTTCTAATTTCTTCTTCCATCATTTTTTTCTGGGATTAGGTCTAGCGTTGTTACTAATAGTTTCAGAAACACTATTTATTTCTTTATTCCCGGTAAGTTATTTTCCATTGGTGTTTATATTTTCCGCGATTGCGATGATGCTTACAGGGCGACTGTATTCCTATTTCGAACACAAACAACCGTTTAAAAAATTATTGCCTTTTGTTTTAACTACTATCGTGGCTATAACAATTTTAGTATGGTTGTTATTCTTCGTAAAAGGTTTTGTGATCTTACCAATTATACTTTTTATTGTTTTTCGAATAATTTATTTGTTAAGTAATCTTGAGTTTTGGGGGCTTTCATCAATTGTATTCGATGTTAGGCAAGGAAAGCGATTATTTGGATTAATAAGTTCAGGGGATATGCCTGCGAAACTCCTGGGTTACTTATCAGTATATTTATTTGTACCTATTATAGGACTACAAAGTCTTTTAATTATTGCCGCAATTGCGTTTGCGGTTTCTAGATATTTCCTCCTGCGTATATTTAAGCATCCTGAATATTCTCAAAAACATGTGGAACATTCTCAAAAACACTTCTCCGACAAAGATTTTCTTAAAACATATTTTGGGAACGACTTTATTTTCTCACTTGCATTACTAGGGTTTTTAACCGCAGTAGCAATCGCAATTATTGAATACGCATTTCTCTCTAATGTAAAAACAAAATACCATTCTCAAGTAGACCTTGCAGCATTTTTAAGTATCTTTTTAGTAATAGGTTATTCCATTACACTAATTATTAAATTATTATTTTCAGGGAGGTTTTCTGCTCGTGTGGGAATAAAAAGATCTCTTCTGGCTTTGCCAATCATCGTAATATTAATTTCACTAGCATTTTATTATCTGGAATTTAGAGATTACTCCCTTCATGATAGTTTGATTTTTATTAGCTTTCTCTTTATTTCTACCAGCATCGTAAGGTATTCCATTAATGATCCTGTTTTTTTAGTAATGTTTCAGCCACTTCAAACTCAAATGAGATTAAGGGGACACACTATCATTAAAGGATTTGTGCAACCTTTAGCTTTAGGAGTTGTTGGTATTATTTTGTGGTTAATTAAATATTTTACAGGAACTGTAAATTTCTCCTATTTGAATTTAGGATTATTAATTGTTGGCTTACTATGGATTTTTTCTATTAGTTATAGCAATAAAAAATATTTAGTGACATTAGGAGAAGCGATAAGGAAACGATTTATTTCAGGGACTGATTTGGGTGTAGCTGATGATAGTTATTTTAAATTGCTACAAAGAAAATTACACAGTGAATTTGTTGAAGAAGTGATTTACGCCGTTTCCATGTTGGAAAAAACAAATATTGATTTACTAAAAGAGGAATGTGTGTATTTATTAAAACATGAAAATGATATTGTTCTTGAGTACTTAATAGCGGTTATAGGTAAAAATAATTGGAGAGAATTTTCTGAACTTCTCTATCAAATTTATGAAACATCATCTGACGAGAACGTTAAAGCACTTTCCCTCAAAATATATTGTCAATTGAGTACTCATGTTACACAAGATTTTTTAAATTCAATTGATCAGAAATCAAGTATTTTACAAACTGCATTCCTTACAGGTTTAATTAGCAGTGAGAATTTCGATGGGAAGGAATACGCTGAATTCCAATTAAGAGAACTTTGTAATTCTGAAATTGATGAAAAAAAAATTATTGCAACACAAATAATTGGCGAAAGAAAAGATGAAAGTCACTTTGATTTAATACTGAAATTTCTAAATGATCAAAATTTTAATGTTCAACGTGAAGCAATAAATGCTGCCGGAAAAATAAAAAATAAATCATCAGTTCCTTTTTTGTTTGAATTACTAAGTTCTAAGGATTTGAAAAGGGATGTGATAATCGCACTTTCTAATTTAGGAGATGCTCCAGCGTTGGAAATAAATAGTAGATTAAAAATAAATCCCATTGTAGATAACAATTTACATTATGAATATATAAAAATACTCGAAAATGCCTCTGGAGATGAAGCAGTAAACACGCTTTTTATTTTTTTAAAGGATGCTTCAATAGATGTGCGAATTTGGGTACTTACAGCTTTAAATAATTTAGAGTTCAATCCTACTAAAGTTCGAACTTCTATACTAAATGACATTCTGAATGATGAATTCCATTATGCATATTGGGTATTGCACGAATTTCATGAAAAGACTTCCAATACTAGGTTGAGAGATAGTCTGAAATATGAAATTGATCTTTGTAAGAATAGGATATTCCTTTGTCTTGGTCTACTGTATAATCGTGAAATAGTTAAAAAAGCGCAAGCAGCGCTTAATGTCGCAAGTAAAGAGAAAAAGGCCAATGCATTAGAAGTATTAGACCAAATTATTCCTCGAAAGATTCATGATTACCTCGTAGCTTTATCTGATAATATTAGTCTAACAGAAAAATTAAGTAAGCTCAAGATTTTTGTTATTAAAGATAATGCTCCTGCCCCATTGTTTATCATACGCAAAGGTAAAATATGGTTTAGTAACTGGACTATTGCTTCAGCATTAAGTTGCATCGAAATAAATAAAACGTCATTCTCTGAAATTTTTAATTATTTGAAAGATGAAAATCCAATCGTACGGCAAAGTGCGTTGGAGATTCTAGCAAAATTTAAAGACAATGATTTAATATATTTTAATGAATTATTAACTATCTTTAATTTAGTAATCTCTGAACAGGATATGATAATAGATCAACGAGACCAACGTTTATCAGACATCGAAAAGGTGATCGTTTTAAAAAGCACTGCATTATTTGGAGGAACACCCGAAAACATTATTGCAGAAATTGTAGGTATTGTAAAAGAGGAATTCGTGGTTAAGGATGATGTTATTTTTAAAAAGGGAGATAGTGGAAGTAGTATGTATATCATCTATCAGGGGGGAGTGAAAATTCATGATGGAGACAATGTTTTTGCAGTTCTTGGCACTCATAACTTTTTTGGCGAATTAGCATTGCTAGATCCTGAACCTAGATCTGCATCTGCTACAGCTACTGCAGATACATTGCTTTTAAAATTGAATGAAGAAGACGCTTACGAACTAATGGAAGATAGAATCGAAGTACTGAAAAGTATTATGAGAATTTTATGTAAAAGAATTAGATTGCAGAATACAGAAATGATTTCGAAAAAGATCGGAAGTATTTAAAGAATGAATAAATTTTTTAAACGTTGAAGATGTTCTTCCTTTTTTTGATTTCTTTTAAGTTGTGACGATTTAGTCCAGAAAACATGTGATTCTAAAAATGTAATTTGTATTTTATTCCATTCAGTCTCATTACCATTATATCCAAATTCTTTTCTTTCAGAATATAGTTGCTTTCCGATAATGTCAAAATCCTCTCGTCCTAAATGATCTAAATCAGCATCACATAAAATCTGTTCTAAATGAGTTTCAGGATGCTGCGGAACTTTTGTTTTCATAATCATATTGCAGATGATAGTGATCGCTTGCTCGTTGTACGAAAATCCTGGTAATGTTTCTCGAACAATCCTACACCCTTCTTCTTCGTGATGATCATAAATGTGTAAAAATCCACAATCGTGATATAATGCCGAAGTCCTCAGTAAAATTAATTCGGTAGGATCTGTTACTTTTTCCTCTTCCGCAATAACTAATGATGAATGAACAACATCAAGCGTATGTGCTAATTTATGATAATGCAAAGTCGCAGGTAAGTGCAACTGCAAATGTTCGATGATAAATTGTTCAGCTTTATTTAATTGCATAAAGAAGAAATTTAGATAAAATTAATGTCCAAAGATATTTATTATTAATATTCAATCTAATATTTAATTCATCTATTGCGACCCTTAAATATAGAGCAAATTATCTAATAATTTTATGGAAATACTGCAAGACTTAATCTATTTGATTTTTTATATAAACATCTTAGTAAATATTTGTAGATGTGGAAATTAGTAAGATAAATATAATGAAGTGAATCTGATTTCCCGTTATTGATCTCAAAAATATGAAAATGAGTAATTTACGTTTTACTACTGGCTAATTCAGAATTTATTATAAAGCTTTTTCCCTAACATAATTTGAATTCACTTGGTAGGTTTCTTGTTTCGAAAAACAGAAAGGAAGATTTTAGGAATTTGGATGACTACCTTAATTTTACTCAAACAAAACTTTTAAATAAAAGAATGGATCTTTTAGCCGACTTCTTAGATCAATATCTTCAAACATACACGAGATAGTTTCTTTCAATGTTTTACTTCTATTTGCTTTGTTTACGATTAGGTTAAACAGCCAGGGGTATTTTACTAGTTCTTGCATTTTTTTACTTAGATTAAGTTCTGGCCACAATCTTTTATAAACTTCTATATCGTATGCTTTTAAATTTTCTGCGTCAAAATTTTTATCTTTCCATTTTGATATAATTATTTCTGCAGCTTTTAAACCACTTATCATCGCATTGCCAATTCCTTCACCGGTAAAAGGATCAATTAGCGATGCCGCATCTCCAAGTAATAAAAATCCATCACCCGATATTTTTCTTTTCTTAGATCCTAGTGGGAGTCCATATCCATGGAGTGTACCATCAATGGTCGCATCAGCAAAACGCCCTTTTAAAATAGGATGCGTTGCTATTAAATGAAGCATTTCGTCTTTAAGATTTATTTTTTTTCTTCCTACAACATCACTACGCATTCCAACACCAACATTTGCATCGCCATTTGGTAAAGGAAAAATCCAAAAGTATCCTGGAAGAAATTCTTTCACAAAATGTAATTCAATAAATCCCATTTTATCAAGACCTTTAACTCCTTTGTAATAAGCTCTAAGTCCAGCACAAAAATGATCTGCTTCTGGAATTATTCCTCCATATTGTTTTGCAAATCGTGATTGAGCACCATCTGCTGCAATAATTAATTGTGATTCAATTATCGTCTTTCTTTCTTTGTCAGAGAGTGTCCAGGTAGTATCTTTTTTTTCAAATTTTTCTATACGCACTCCTGTAATTATGTTTACATGAGGTGATGATTTTGTTTGTTCAAATAACCAATTGTCGAAATGAATTCGCTTACTTAAAAAGCCAGGTGGAGTTGTTAAATCCATTTCCCTTCGAAAAGGTACATTTAACTCTTTGCCATTTGGAGCAATAAAAGTAACACCATGAGATGCCAAATTATTATTGTCGTTTCCTAATTGATTGGGAAAATCATCGTGCAATCTTTTTAATGTTAAAACAACTTTTCCACTCAATGCATCTCCACAAACTTTATCTCGTGGAAATATTGCTTGATCAATAATTGTACATGGAATTCCTGCTTTAGAAAGAGCCATCGCTGCCGTGCATCCTGCTGGACCTGCTCCTATAATCGTAATCACTGAAGAAATCATGCTCGAAAGATAGGAATCAAATTTTCAATTTCAGCATGGATTCATAGCGCTTTTCAAAGAAGAATCGGACCATTCGGAACTAACACAAGTGAAAATCAAGTGAAAAAGTCGATATGGGGAACCTATTTACCGATAAAATCCAAGTGTACTCATTATGAAAACCGATAATTAAGTTATTTTTTGTAATATCGTGAGTGTAAACCACAACCAAAACCAACGATTATGAAGTTTCTACAACGTATAGTTGTATGCATTTCCCTTTTTATATTTTGCATACCATATTTATCAACTGCAACTCACCTTATGGGTGGGAGCCTTACTTACCAGTATTTAGGCTTGAATTCTAGCACTGGTCTTTATGATTACCGGGTAACAGTTACTATTTATCGTTACTGTGCAGCGGGAAGTTCCAATTTACCAAACCCCATTAATTTGGGTGTTTATCAAAATAATGCGGCAAATCCTACGGGTGATAAATTACTTGCATTAGGTACCACTATTCCACTTATTAGTCAGCAAACTATTCAACCTCCAGCAGCAGGTGATAGTTGTTCGTTTACTACAAATGTTTGCGTTGAAGAAGGTGTTTATCAAAGTGTCGTTTCGCTACCTGCGAATACTTTTGGTTATTATTTCATTGCAGATCGTTGCTGTAGAAATGGAAATATCGTTAACCTAAATAATCCTGGTGCTGATGGACAAGCCTATTATGCATTCGCACCACCAACTACTATTGTAAATAATTCTCCAACTTTTGCTATCGCACCAGTTCCATTTATATGTGCTAATGATACTGCAAGTATTTTAAATCAAGCAAATGATGTTGATGGAGATTTATTGACGTATCATTTTGTTACACCTTATAATGGAATATCAAATCAAAATACGCCAAATCCTACTCCGACAAGCCCATACCCTTGGCCAATTCCTACTGTTGCATATACATCAGGTTTTTCTGTCGTAAATCCTTTCGGATCGGGTGGATATGCAAGTATTGATACATTAACAGGACTAACATCTTATTACGCTACTACACAAGGTTTTTATGTTCTTGCTGTAGAAATAAGTGAATATCGTAATGGTGTTTTAATTGGTGTTACCAGACGTGATTTGCAAATCATTGTTATTATTTGTCCTAGCAATCCTGCGCCAGCGCAAGCATCAACATCTTTACAAACAACTTTCAATATTGACGAAGGACAAACGCTTTGTTTTAATAGTGCTTTTACAGATGTTAATGGTGATAGTATTTTTATTACACACACTGGGGATATTTTTAATTCAGTGCTCACAAATCCTGCAGCAACTTTTACTGATGTTAGCAATTTAGCAAATGCCAGTTCACAATTCTGTTGGACAACTTCTTGTTCACAAGGAAGAACGAATTCATATCAGTTTAGTGTCAATGCAAGAGATAATGGATGCCCTGCAAAAATTACGAATATTGTTTACACAATAAATGTTGCTAATACACAAAAGCCATTTGTGATAAATGGTTTGGATACAATTTGTTCAAATGCTGCAACAGGAATTCAATATAATGTTACGTCAACAAGTGGTTATACTTATAATTGGATAATTACTAATGGTGTAATAGCAACAGGTGCACATGCAGCAGCAATAGGAGTAAACTTTACAAGCTCAGGATTGGCATCGGTAAAAATAGTTGCGCTGAATCAGTATGGTTGTCCATCAGATACACTCACTAAATTAGTTTACATTAAAGCGCAGCCTAGTGCCATTGCTGGTTCGGATGTTCATTTTTGTTCCGGAGGAAATGCTTCGCTCGGAACTACAGCTCAATCTGGATATACTTATTTATGGTCGCCTTCTACGGGGTTAAATAATAGCACTATCAGTAATCCTACTGTTACTTTTATAAATAGTGGTACAACGCCTCAATCAACAAGCTATATTTTAACAACAAATTTAAATGGTTGTTCCAATAAGGATACTGTTTTAGTAACATCTAATCCTTTTCCTACCGCTAGTGCTGGTGCTGATGTTTCAATATGTTCTGGCGCTTCAGTTTCAATAGGTGCAGCATCAACAACTGGCTTCACTTATTTATGGACACCAACAACTGGTTTGAATAATTCAACAATTTCCAACCCAGTGGTAACATTAACGAACTTAACAAACATTCCTGATACATTAATCTATATTGTTCAAACACAAAATGCTTTTACATGTTTTTCTACAGATACTGTTAGAGTGACAGTAAGACCAGTCCCCGTTGCAGTTGCAGGTTCTGATATTACTTTTTGTAGTGGAGCAAGTGGCTCTTTAGGTGGAAGCACCGTAAGTGGTTATACGTACAGTTGGAGTCCTTCAACTGGATTAACAAGTAGTACTTCAAGCAATTCATCCATATCATTAACAACAACAAATACAGTAAACGATACTTTAAATTATATTGTTACTGCAAGTTGGTTTGGATGTACAAATAAAGATACAGCTAAGGTTGTTGTTCGCCCAAATCCTGTTTCGAATGCTGGTGTAAATCAATTATTATGTTCGGGTAGTATCCTTAATTTAGGTGCAGCAAATACCATTGGATATACTTACTCGTGGTCACCAACAGTTGGATTAAATAGCTCTTCAATTTCTAATCCAACATTACTACTTACTAATGTTACATCACAACCAGATACATTATTTTATAGTGTAACTACAACTCTTAACGGATGTACGACAAGCGATACAACAAGAATTGTATCAAGCCCAGTTCCAACTGCGGATGCAGGAAGCGATGTTACTTTTTGTAGTGGCGGAAATGGGAATATTGGTGCTTCCGTGATAAACGGATATATCTATTCTTGGAGTCCAACAACTGGTTTAGCGAATGCAACTACAAGTACTACAAATATTTCTTTAACAACAATACATACAACGAATGATACAATTAAATATATACTAACTACAAATTTATTTGGATGTATTGATAAGGATACTGCTCTAGTGGTGGTTCGTCCAAATCCAGTTTCAAATGCGGGAACAAATCAACTATTATGCTCAGGAAATATTGCCTCTTTGGGGGCTGCATCAACTATTGGTTATGCTTACTCTTGGAGCCCAGTGTCTGGATTAAATAATACAACAATTTCTAATCCTACCTTAACACTCACCAATACAAATTCCATCCCCGATACATTAAAATATATCGTTACAACAACATTAAGCGGATGTACAACAAGTGACACTGTGCAAATAATTTCAAGCCCCGTTCCAGTTGCAGCAGCAGGAACTGATGTTACATTTTGCTCCGGACAATCCGTTACTGTTGGAACAAATGCAATTGGTGGTTATGTTTATTCTTGGTCTCCATCAAGTGGTTTAAATAATCCAACTTCCGCAACGCCAACGTTAACAATTTCAAATGGTACAGCATTGGTTGACACTGTTAATTATATTATGTCAGTTAATTGGTACGGTTGTATTGATAAGGATACCGTTGTTGCATTTGTAAAACCACTTCCAGTGTCAGTTGCAGGAACTAATAATACTCTTTGTAATGGAGATACTTTAAGATTAGGAACAGTTGCAACTTCTGGATATACTTATAATTGGACACCATCAGCGGGACTTAATAATGTGGTAATTTCTAATCCATTAGCGACTGCAATAAATAATGGCTCAGGACAATCAATCATCACTTATACGGTGAATACTTTTTTAAATGGATGTACAACAAAAGACAGCGTAGTTTTAACTATCAATCCATTACCTATTGTTGTTGCTACTGCAAATCCACAAGCAATTTGTTTTGGAACAGGGACATCATTAAATGCGAATGGCGCTTCTGGATATAGCTGGGCATTATCTTCAAACCCTACCATTTCAATTGGAAGTGGTACTACTCTTTCTGTTACTCCAACGGTAAGCACCTCTTATATTTTAACAGGAACAAGTAGCGTGAGTTGCATAAATAAGGATACTATTTTAATAACTGTCAATCCCTTGCCAATCGTTCAATTGTTAGCTGCTACCGATTCAATTTGCTATGATGATACATTATCATTATCAGGTGCTGGTGCTAATAATTATGTATGGAGCATCTATGGTGTTATCGGAACTATTGGATCTGGAAATACAATTCAAGTACATCCACAAACTACCACCACTTATGTGTTAAATGGTACTGATGGTAATTTGTGTTCGAATTCCGATACCCTTACAGTAAAAGTTAATCCTGCTCCAACGGCAAACGCAATCATTGGAACATTATCTGTTTGCCCTGGTGTAACAGGAGTTCAATACTGGGTGAGCAATTCTAATCCTACATCAACATATAGTTGGAATGTAATTAATGGAACAATTTCAAGTGGGCAAAGTACTGATACTATTATGGTAGATTGGCCAGGTGTATCAGGAAACGGATCGGTTAATGTAATTGAAATTACTGATAAAGGATGTCAATCACGAACGCCAATTGTTTTACCAATAACGATCAATGTTATTTTAACTCCAGTTGCCCCAACAGGAATTCAAACGATTTGCGCAAACCTTGCACAAGGAATAAGTTATTCAACTATAAATACACCAGGATCTACTTATAATTGGTTCGCCATAGGAGGAAATATAGTTTCAGGAAATACTACTAGTAATGTAATTGTTGATTGGAATGTAGTAGGTCCACAATCAGTAAAACTGTGGTATGAAGAAACAAGTGTTACAAATGTTACTGTTTGTTTTGGTGTTTCAGATACGTTAACAATAACTATAAATCCAATTCCTGTTACGGGCGCAATAGCTGGTACCAATGCTATTTGTGTAAGTGATACTGGAACCTACACTGTTTTAAATTCTACTGGCTCAACATACGCATGGACAATAACAGGTGGTACTATTCTATCAGGTAATGGTTCAAATGGAATTACAACAAACTGGACTGGAAGTGGTAGTGCTATAGTGAATGTACAAGAAACAAATTCTTATGGATGTTTAGGAAATACTGTAAGTATTCCTATTACAGTTAATGCTTTGCCACTAGCTAACGCTGGGGTAAATGATACTATTTGTTTTGGGAAAAATGTACAGTTATCTGCAAATGGTGGAATTATTTTCTCGTGGTCACCATCTACTGGATTAGATAACGCAGGAATTTTCAATCCAATAGCTAGTCCAACATCAACAACTACATATATTCTACTCGTTACTGATGGTAATGGATGTAAAAATACGGATACGTTAGAAATTAAAGTTAATCCCTTGCCTCCGGCTAATGCAGGTTCAGATACGTCTATCTGTATTGGTTCATCTACTCCACTTTTAGCAACTGGTGGTACCTCTTATTTATGGTCGCCGTCAACAGGATTAAATAATCCAACAATCGCTACACCTAATGCAAATCCTATAGTATATACTACTTATACTGTTATTGTGACTGATGCGAATGGTTGTAGTAAGAATGATGATGTATCTATTACTGTAAATTCTTTACCTGTTGCTGTTGCAAGTGATGATGTTGTTATTTGTGCAGGTTCAGGAATTGGTTTAGTATCTAGTGGCGGTGTTGGATTTCAATGGACACCATCTACAGGATTAAGCAATGCAAATATCTCCAACCCATTTGCTAATCCATCCAATTCAACAACGTATACTGTAGTTGTAACAGATAATAATGGCTGTACCGACGAGGAACAAGTTTTAGTTGATATTAATCCACAACCCAAGGCAGCATTTACAGTTGATAGTACTTCAATCGTTATTGGTTGTGAAGGGGTAGAAGTTTCATTGATAAATACGAGCAGTTACGCTCAAAATTATAATTGGAATTTCGGTGATGGAACAAGTAGTACTGACTTTAATCCTCAACATTTATTTGGATTTGGTAACGATAAATTAATTACGCTCTATGCAATTAATGATATTTGTTCTGATAGTACAACAATTAATTTTAGCCCTAGTACCATAAGTAAAATCCTTGAAAATGTTTCCAATATTTTTACACCCAATGCTGATGGAAAAAATGATTGCTTTAATTTAGGTAAACAAATTAATTTCGATAATTGTAGTGATTGGACTGTATATAATCGTTGGGGGCAACGAGTGTTTCAAAGTAGCAGATCTTATCCTTGTTGGAATGGAAAAAAGGATAATGCTGGTGTGGATTTACCTACAGGAACTTATTTTTATATTTTGCAGGTTGCAGGAAATCAATATAAGGGAACAATTTCATTAATTAGGTAACTTAACTAAAGTAGGAACGTATAAGGGCTGTCGAAATAAAAAACGGCAGCCTTTTTTTTGTATCTTTTTTAGTATTGATGTCGACACTAACAAACCTTTTTGCATTGTAATCGTACAAATTTCAGGCTACATGTAAAGCGATGAAACAAACGATACTATTCCTAATTTCTTTTTTAACGATTATAACTAATCTGAACGCACAGCAATCAGCGAATCAGGTTGCTGCGTATGATACATTGTCGTTAGAGGATTTGATGAACATTAAAATTACTGTTGCTTCCATAAAAGAACTCACTGCACGCGAATCTCCAGGAATCATAAGTTATCTAACTGCTGATAATATTCGACAATCAGGCGCACGTGATTTGATGGATGTACTTCAACATATTCCTGGATTTGAATTTGGTGTAGATGTGGAAGGCATTGTTGGTTTGGCGGTACGAGGAAATTGGGCTCATGAAGGTAAAGCCGTTTTGCTTATTGATGGACAAGAAATGAATGATGGATTATATTCAACTTTGCAATTTGGAAACCATTATCCAGTAGAAAATATTGAAAGAGTAGAAATTATTCGTGGACCAGGATCAGCTATGTATGGAGGAAATGCTGCGTATGCTGTGATCAATGTAATCACGCGTACAGCACAACATAAATTCGAAGTTCAATCTTCAACTTTTTATGGAGCTACTAAAAATGACTTTTCAAGAAGAGGTGCAAATTTATTTCTTGGGTCAAAATCAGATAAAAATTCAATTTCAATTCAATCATTCGCTTCACAAGGACAAAGAAGTCATAATGAGTATAAAGATGTTTTTAGTGATAGCATTTCATTAAAAGGAAATTCTGAGCTCAATAATTTTTATGTAAACGTTGGAGCTGCAATTGAAAAATTGGGTATCAGGGTAATTGCCGATGTATATAATGTAAGATCCTATGACGAATACCAATCGATTGTACCAATTCCATTATTGATGCATTTTAATAGTTACCTAGGTGAAATTAATTACGAGTGGAAAATTAACGAACATTGGAAAATTATTCCAAAGATAAATTACAAATATCAATTACCTTGGGCTTATGCAGGCAATAACGATTCACTTGATAGTACTGATATTCCATTTTGGAAAAGTAGTAAAAGATATAGTGGTTCTATTGCAAGTATTTTTGATCCGAATGATAACGTTAATATTTCTGGTGGTGCATCATATTTTTATGATCACTCAAAAAATTTAAAAGGTGATAATAATTTTCTTACAACTTCAAGTCCTGATTTTACTTACACCAATATCGCTTTATTTTTGCAAACTTTAATAAAAATAAAAGAATTTAATATAATTGGAGGAGTACGTTATAATGATAACAGTAGGTATTCATCAACTTTAGTTCCGCGTCTAGGTGTTACAACTATCATTGACAAGTTTCATTTTAAAGTACTATACAGCAAATCATTTAGGTCGCCAAGTACTGAGAATATTGACTTAGCAACTAACATTAAGCCAGAGGTAACGAATGTTTTTGAATTAGAAACAGGATATAGTATAAATGAATACTCTTTAGTAGCATTAAATGCATACATTATTCAAACGCACAATCCCATCATCTATTATTTTGATACAATAACCAACTTCGATGCATATACAAACATGTCAAGAACTGGAACGAATGGTTTAGAATTTTCTTACCGTTATAAAAAGTCATGGTGTGGAATTGATATTGGAGCATCGTATTACATGTCGACTGATGGTAAACAAATAAATTCGTATAGTATTCCTCAAAACGAAGAGGAACATTTGGGTCTCGCTCCATTCAAAGGAGATGTCGCATTAAAAATAGCGCTAAAACAAAATATTTTCTTCAACGCTGGAGCAACATTTTATTCTTCAAGAACTCAAATTGCTACTGTTGATGCAAATGGAAACTCCATTTATTCTAAGTTATCTCCTACTTCTATAATAAATTTGCAATTCGAATATAGATTTAAATCAGCAAAAGGGCTTAGTATACAAGGTGCAATATTTAATTTGCTGGATAATAGCCAGTGGTATATTCAACCATACAATAGTAATCATGCACCATTACCAGGTATGGGTCGAGAGTTTCAGTTAAAAGTTTTATACCAAAATTTTTAACCTTAAGATCTTGAAAAACTTCAACTTTATATTTAAAGTCAAAATATTGGTATTTATTATACCAATGTACTTGATTTTATCTGCATTTCAAGGAGCAAATATTCAAGATGTAACTATGATTAAATCATTGTTCATTTACAATTTCACGAAGCACATAGAATGGCCTTCACAGAAAATTTCTAGCCCTAAATTTCAAATTTCTGTTCTTGGAAGCTCGATAATGAATTCTAAACTGACTTCAATTTTAAAAGATAGAAAGGTTATTGATAAGCCAATTGAAGTAAAAGAAATTACTAATATTGAGGAAGCATTTAATAGCGAAATACTTTTCATTGCACAAGGACAAGGCGATAAGCTTAATGCGATGTTAGACAAATGTAGTGGTAAAGCTATTTTAATCATTACAGAAGAAAAAAAGATGAGTACACATGGCGCTAGTATCAATATTTATGAAAAAGATAGTCATTTACGTTTTGAATTAAATGATGTAACGATTAAACGTGAAGGATTTAAAGTATCGAATCAATTATATGAGTTAGCAACAGTTTCAAGGTAAGAAAAAAATATTATGTTTAATAAAAGCGCATTTAAAAAAATAGACCGGAAAATTTATCTGGTATTTATTGTTGTAATAGCTATTGCTATTGTAAACGCATTTATCAGTACATATACTATTCAAAAGAGCCAAAGAATTACAAGTGATATTGTAGATAATACGAATCCATCTTTGGATGCATTAGCACACATGAATCTTCTTGTTACGAGGTCAAGAATGCTAATTACTAATTGGGTTTATTTGCCCAATAATCAAGCTGACAAGGATAGCCTTCGTAATTTAAATAATAGTGAGTATATTCAACTTAGAGGAAAGATTCACGCATTAAATAATCATTGGCAAAGGAAAGATCATGTAGCTTCAATAAATAAAATATTTACCGACTATGAAGCGCTTTCTTCGTACCAAATGCAAATTATGCGTATGTTGGTTACTTTCGAGGACTATCAAGATCCTGTTAAACGATTTGCCGCTGAAGAAATTCTTGAAAGAGAAATCATTCCAAGATCGGAGAATATAACCTCACGATTGAAAGCGATTATCACACAGCAAACGAGTATGGCAATGCAAGAGCAAGATAAAATGCTCTATCAATTTAATTCATTAATGGTGCTCGTATTAAGCATCGCTCTCTTGATTATTTGCTCAATTTTATTTGCTGCTTTCGTAATAACACGTTCAATCATTGTTCCTGTTTTGCAAGTCCGTGAGGTAATTATGCAAATGGGTAAGGGCGAACTTCCTGAATTGAAAATGAAAATCCCACGTAATGTTGTTGGAGAAATGCTTCAAGAATTAGGATTTATGATGGATGGTTTTCGAACTACCTCTGTATTTGTTGATGAAATCGGGAAGGGAAATTTTAATCACCCATTTAAACCATTAAGTAATAAAGATATTCAAGGACATTCTTTATTAACAATGCGTAATCGTTTAATGGCAGCTTCTGAGGAAGATGCGATGCGCAGTTGGATGGCTGAAGGCCTCGCAAGTTTAAATGAAATTATGCGATCATCAAGTGAAGAATTCAATATTTTCTTGGATATGATTATTGATAGTATTGTGAAACAACTTAAAGTGGAACAAGCTGCAATATTTCTTTTGCATAACGAGGATATGAATGATTTGCACATTCAACTTGGGGCGTATTATGCTTTGAATAATAAAATATTAAATAGTAAACGTTATGAATTGAAAGAGGGATTAATTGGTCAAGCAATGGCATCTAATAAAATTATTTGCTTAGATAATATTCAAGATCCTTTCTTTACCATTGATACTGGTATAGGTGATTCTCGACAATGTAGTATCATGATTATTCCTCTCTCAACAAGTGGAAAAGTAGTTGGTGCAATCGAAATAGCTTCTATTAAATCGCTTAGCGATTCACAGAAATTATTGCTTGAGAAAATGGCTGATCCAATTGCTGCTAGTTTATTTAGTGTTAGAGCAAATCTGATTACTTCGCAATTACTTGAAGAGTCGCGCAAACAAGCTGAAGAATTAGTATATCAAGAACATGAGTTGCGAAATATAAATAATGAACTTACCAATCAATCGCAATTATTGCAGCAATCAGAAGAGGAATTGAAAGCGCAACAAGAAGAATTGAAACAAGTTAATCAAGAGTTACAAGATAAAGCTGGCTTACTTGAAGAACAGAATATTGCTGTTGAAGATGCGCGATTAAGTTTATCGTTTAAAGCCGAACAACTAGAGCAAAGCAACAAATATAAATCGGCATTCTTGGCAAATATGAGTCACGAATTGCGTACGCCATTAAATAGTATTTTGATTCTGGCTAAATTACTTTCTGATAATAAATTCAAAAATCTAGATCTGAAACAAGTAGAACACGCAAAGATTATTCATAAGTCAGGTTCCGATCTTTTAACTTTAATTAATGATATTTTAGATTTATCAAAAATTGAAGCTGGAAAAGTAGATCTCCAAATTGAATCATTCGCTGTCGCTGACTTAGCCGATGATATGAGAATGTTGTTCCGTGAATTTGCTAGTGAAAAACTAATTGATTTTAATATCATTATTGATATTCCTTCTCAATCTAAAATCGTTTCTGATAAAATTCGAATTGAGCAAGTAATTAAAAATATGCTTTCAAATGCATTTAAATTTACTCCTGCTGGAGGACAAGTTGAATTAAAGATCTCTAATGCCTCTGCAGAAATTGTGTTTAAAGAAAGGGCATTGTTGCAAACTGATAAAGTAATTTGTATTGCTG
The DNA here is from genome assembly GCA_025352785.1 of Bacteroidota bacterium. Classification (GTDB taxonomy): domain Bacteria; phylum Bacteroidota; class Bacteroidia; order AKYH767-A; family OLB10; genus JANXSD01. The sequence goes on along the minus strand of JANXSD010000018.1, from coordinate 1,420 downwards.
TACGAGATACTGGAATAGGAATTCCAGAGAGTAAACAAAAATTAGTTTTCGAAGCTTTTCAACAAGCGGATGGATCCACAAGTAGAAAGTTTGGAGGAACTGGTTTAGGATTAGCAATCAGTCGTGAATTAACACACATGTTAGGAGGAGAAATGCTTTTAGAAAGTGTTGAAGGAGAAGGAAGTACTTTCTTAATTTATCTGCCAGAGTCCTCTGCACATTTTCAAGATTTACTAGTCCATCCTGAAATGGAATCTATGACAAAGGTGTTAAATCAAAGTGCAACAATAACACGCGAGCAAGTAACGGAATTACGTAACGGGTATCATGATGATGAGATAAAAGATGATCGTGATCAACTGCAAGAAGGAGATAAATTAATTCTTATTGTAGAAGATGATTATGTTTTTGCTAGAATGTTAATGAATCATTGTCATAAATATGGATTCAAAGCGATAATCGCTTTACAAGGAGATCAAGGCTTAACGTATGCCACAAATTATAAGCCTTATGCAATCATTCTTGATATGCGTTTACCAGTAATGGATGGCTGGACAGTTTTGAAGAAGTTGAAAGAATCGGAAACATTAAAAAATATTCCAGTACATGTAATTTCTTCAATCGATAAAGCACAATTAGGTTTAGATATGGGCGCCGCAACTTATTTGAGTAAGCCTGCAGGTAAAGCTGATATGGAGAAATTATTTGATCACATCGATGGAAATAAAAAGGTGCCTTCTCATAAATTATTATATATGGGATCTCACCCTGATGAAATGAATAAAATTATTTCAATACTCAAGGAACGCGAAAGGTCAGTTGAAATTCAAAGTGTTCAAAATTTAAGTGAATGCGTTGATCGCTCTAGAAAGAATAAAATTCACGGAATTATTATAGATTCAAATATCGATGAATCTATAACACTACAACTAGTTCAATCTATACGTGCAGAATCAGATCTTCGAAATTTACCACTAGTTTTTAGAGATGATAATCCAGATGAATGTTTGCAAGAAGTGGAGGATTTAATTTCCGGAGACACTTCCAATCCACACGATAGAGTACTCGATGAAACAGGAATGTTCCTGAATACTGTGAGTAAAGGACATGATAAATATGAGCAAGTTCAAAATAAAATGAATGAGTTGCTTACTGACAAAACAGTTTTGCTCGTTGATGATGATATGCGAAATATTTATTCGATGACAAATATTTTGGAGAATGAAGGATTAAAAGTTATTTGTGCTTATGATGGATTAGAAGCATTAGCTAGATTAAAAGAAAATCCTCAAATTGAGATTGTTCTGATGGATATTATGATGCCAAATATGAATGGTTATGATGCGATAGCTGAAATACGAAAAAACCCAGCATGGCTAAACTTGCCCGTTATGGCCGTCACTGCAAAAGCGATGTCTGG
>JANXSD010000001.1 GCA_025352785.1 Bacteroidota bacterium | reverse complement strand
ATAAAAACGAGCCGAATGAAAATCATTCGGCTCGTTTTTATTACAAAATTTATTATTATTTACTTATGTTCACTTCTTCCATTTGTTGAGCATCGGTGTTTGTTCCTTTTCCATTTTCACTAAAGCGATTGGTGAATTTTTTAAAGCGTTCTTTTGCTCTTTCAGAAACCAAATACATGACAGGAACAAGTATCAATGTAAGAAATGTTGCAAAGCTTAATCCAAAGATCATGGTCCAAGATAATGGTCCCCAAAATGCAACGTTATCACCACCAAAATACAAATGTGGATTTCCAGTAGATAATAATGATTCGAAATCGATATTTAATCCAACAGCTAATGGAATTAAACCTAATATAGTTGCAAATGCCGTAAGGAGAACAGGAGTCATACGTGTGCGTCCTGCTTCCACAATTGCTTCATAAGTTGATAGACCTTGCTCACGTAATAAATCTGTGAATTCTACAAGGAGAATTCCATTTCGTACAACGATTCCTGCTAAAGCCACAATACCAATTCCCATCATGATCGTCGAAACGGTCATTCCAGTAATTGCATATCCAAGGAATACCCCAATCATACTGAAAATAATTTCTGTTAAGATGATTAATGGTTTGCTCAAAGAATTAAATTGCGTAACTAGTATTAAGAAAATTAATCCTAATGAAATAAGCATTGCTGTTCCTAAAAACGAAGTAGTTTCGTCTTGCTCTTCTTGTTGTCCTGTTAAAAGAATTTCAACACCATTCGGTTTGGTATATGACTCTGCATTCTTCTTAACATTAGCTACCACTTCTGCTGGATTAAATCCACTCAACACGTTGGAGTTAATTACCACTACTCGTTTTTGATTAATGCGTTTTATCCCTCCGTAAGTATTGGAGTAACTGATATCACAAAATGCAGATAAAGGCACCTGACGAATTACGCCATTCTTATTCATATCACGGAAAGTGATAACAAGATTTCTTAATGCATCAATATTTGTACGTTGATCATAATTATAACGCAATTGAATTGGATACTCATCATTATCATCTCTAAATTTTGATGTTTCTACACCAAACACAGCATTCCGAATTTCCATTCCAATTTGCCCTGTACTTATTCCTTCTCGGTTTGCACGTTCGCGATTAATATTAAATACTATTTCAGGTTTCCTTGTTTCAAAATCACTTTTAAGTTTTTCAACGCCAGGAATTTGTAATGAATCAAGATGACGTAATAACGATTCCGATGTTTTTACAATATCATCAAAGTTATCACCACGAACTTCTATATTGAGGGCCTTACCTACTGGAGGTCCTCCATTTTCTTGATCAACACTTATTTCTGCTCCTGGAATTCCTTTCACTGCCTCACGAATTTTACTAAGATATTGCGCACTTGATTTTCCATTTCGATCACCAAATTTTACAAACGCTACAGTGATTTTTGCTTTGTTAGGTTGAACACTTGGGTCAAATTCATTTGCATCATTTGTTCCTACAGCTACATTCGTGATAACCGATTTGATCATCTCGTTTTTGTTTCCTAAAACTGTATGAATTCTTCCTTCTACAACTTTCGAAATCGAATCAGTATAAATTTGATCCGTACCTATTGGAAGCTTAATATATGCATAAATGAAATTAGGATCTGCACTTGGGAAAAAGGTGACATTCGGACTTCTTGCAATCAATCCAATGATGGAAATAATAAATAATGCAAAGGTACTTAGTATCATAGTCAACGGATGTGCAAGCGACCATTTCAACTTACGCGCATACCAATTTCTGAAATGTTGCCATGTATATGTTTGGAAATTATAAATAACTTTTTGTAATATAAAATGATTTAGCATAGTGAACAATATCAATAAAAGTGCAAAGTTCCCCATTGAATGCGAACCGCCTAGATGGAACAGTAATCCTATTGCCGCTAAAATGATACACGATATTTTTAATCCCCGCGTCCACTTTGGTTTTACAGTAGGATCTTCACTATGAGGTTTCATAAATGAAACTGCAAATACAGGGCTGATAATATAGGCTACCAGCAAAGATGCCATAAGTGTTACTATTAAAGTAATCGGAAGATAAAACATGAATTCCCCGATAACTCCTTTCCAAAAGGCAAGTGGAATAAACGGCGCAAGTGTCGTAAGTGTACCACTTAATACAGGAAGAAATACTTCACCAGCTGCATTCTTTGCTGCTTTCTTGATGGGCACTTTCCCGTTATCAAAGATCCTATGCGTATTTTCTATAACAACAATTGCATCATCCACAACAATTCCCAATGCAAGTAGGAAAGCAAACAGCACGATCATGTTCATCGTAAATCCAATTGCCGGCATGAATAAAAAAGCAATAAACATGGATAACGGAACTGATAGAGCCACAAAGAATGCATTCGTGGAGCCCATGAAAAACATTAAGATAATCAAAACTAAAATAAATCCAATAATGATAGTATTGATCAAATCATGTAAAGTAGTTTTCGTTTGATCACTCTGATCTCCTGTTAATGTTATTTTTAAACTTTGAGGTAAATCTGTTTTTTGCATTTTATCAATAGTCGACTTTATTTTATCGGTCGCATCAATAAGATTATATCCAGTTCGCTTTACAATATTTAAAGTGATAACATTTTTTCCTTCTAACCGAGCAAAACTTTCTTTCTCTTTAAAGGCATCTTTTACTTCTGCAATATCTTTTAAATACACAGGTGATCCCGAAGTAGAATTTACAACAAGATTACTGATTTGTTCTACTTTTTTGAATTCACCTTTCACACTCAAAACACGACGAACACCATTGTTACTTACAGTACCTCCAGAGATAGTCATGTTTTCATACTTAACAGCGTTCTCAATATCTCCCATTGTAACTTTCGCTGCCTGCATTTTGTACATGTCGACATTGATTTGAATCTCTCTTTCAAGAGCTCCAACAATTACAACACGCGAGATCTCTTTCATGCTTTCGATCTTGTCTTTAATATCGTCAGCATATTTCTTGAGTTTATTTAATTCGATATCACCAGAAATATTTACATATAAAATGGGTATCTCACTGAAATTAATATCCTGAACATCTGGATCTTTATCTAAATCAGTTGGCAAATCAGTACGCGCTTTATCAACGGCATCTTTTACACGTTGTTTGGCTTCTGCAACTTTTACATCGGTATTAAATTCAACAGTTATGCTTGTAAAATCTTGAACAGAGTTGCTTGTTATCTTTTTTACACCTGAAACCCCCTTAATTTGTTTTTCAATAGGTTTCGCAATCAAGTTTTCCATGTCAGCAGGAGATGTTCCTGGATAAACTACGCTCACAAATATTTGTGGCAATGTGATATCAGGAAAATTTTCTTTTGGTAAACTGTTGTATGACATTATCCCTGCAAGAGTAATGATCACAGTTAAAATATAGATTGTCGTTTTATTATCAATCGACCAGCTACTAGGTTTAAATTCTTTAAAAATATCCTTCATTACGGAGTTTTTTGTTTGTTATAATGTTGGTATTATTTCCTAATTAAAATTTGATAGGTTGCCCATCAACAAGATTTTGATAACCAGTTGTAACAACAGGATCACCAACCTTAAGACCTTCTTTAATTTCAATAATGCCATTGTAATTTTTACCAATCACAACAGTACGCTTACGAGCAATTGCTTTATCTTTTGATCCTTCAGCAATAAAAACATAACTTCCGTCTTCTGTTGTTTGTACTACATTTATTGGAAGTACCACTGCATTATCAGATCTATAATCTGCAATACGAAGTACTGCAATCATGTTTGGATGCAAGTCAATTTCTTTCGGATTAACATCAACTTCAACTTTAAATGTACGATTCAATGGATCTATAACTTTGCCTGCATAAGTAAGCTTAGCAGAAATTGATTTATTTAAATCAGGAAAATTTATTTCAACGACATCCCCTTTTTTCACTTTGCTGATATACGCTTCAGCCACTTCCCCTTTCACTTTTAGTTTAGAAAAATTCACAACACGTACTCCTTGTGAACCAGGTGATACTGCTTGCCCTATTTTTAAATCCATCTCATCTACTGTTCCGCTAATTGGAGATTTAATTTTTGTCATATCTAATTGCTGACGAGTGGTAGCAATTTTACGATCTATTGATTCTAGATTGTTTTTAGCTGTTAAATATTGTATCTCAGTTCCGATTTTTTGATCCCACAATACCTTTTGTTTATTGTAAAGCGTACTTAAAAAATCACGTGAGTTTTGTAGTTCATCTAATCCACGTTGATAAGCTAGATTATCTAATTCCGCAAGAACGGAACCATTACTTACATGATCACCAACTTTTACATTGATACGAGTAACAGTACCCATCATCTCCGGGCTTACACTTACATTTTCGTCACCATCAACTTTTGCTTGCACCTCAATTTGGTGACTAAAATTTTGGTTAGTCACATTAGTAATTGCAACATCAATAATTTGTCGGCTGCTGCTGTCAGCGGCATTACCTAATTCAGCTTCCAGTTTCAATACTTTATCATGGATTTCTGACTCTTGTTTTTTGAGTTTTTCTAATTGCGTTTTTTTATCGCTCGAGTTACTAGATGAACAAGCGGCAAAAACCAGTAGTGTAAAAGCTATATAGCATAACTGTTTCATAGAATTTTTTATTAAAGGGTAATTTTTCGGTTAAGGATTTCTTTAGTACGCAATGTTACCAGTTGATTTATCAAGATCAATTTTGGCTAAAATGGTCTCAAATAAAATATTAAAATAATTTGCATTGGATTCTTTTAAGGAGCTTTCTGAATCTATTACTTCTAAGCTTGAACCAATTCCATTATCGTATTTAATTTTTGTTTGTCTGGAAATTTCTTTTGCCAAGGCTACATTTTTACGAGTAGTTTCTAATGAGGCAATGTAGTTATCAAAATTACTTTTAGCACTGATGTATCCTAATTGAATACTTTGTTTTAATTGAATTGTGGAGTTTTCAACTTCTTGTAACGCAATTTTTGATTGTTGAACTTTGGAATTTTTCTGTAAGCCATCCCAAATAGGAACATTTAATGATAATCCAATTAGAGAGGTTTGGTACCATTGTTTATCTGTATCAAAAATTGTGAAATGATCTCTAGATGCATTCGCACTTATACTACCGATTGCCTTTAATGCTGGTAAATAATTTGATTTATACCTTCTCAAATCTAATTCTTGTAGGCGACGTTGCATTTGTATCAAAGCAAATTCCGGACGTTTATTGTAGTCTACGGAATCAGGAAGTGCTGTAATTGCTAAAGGGTAATCTTCTAGTTTATCCGTTAACTCAATTTTGGAAACGGGAGGAATTCCCATTTGGTATTCCAGCAGTGCGAAATTTAAAATCTTAAGTCTTTTTATTTTGTCACGTTCAACTAATAAATTGTTGTAGCTTAATTCTATTCTGTCCGCATCAATTTTTTCTACAAATCCACTCGTGTTTAATGCACGCGTATCATCTAACATTTTTTTAATACGCTCTATGTTCGCTTCAACTTGTTCAAGATAAGCATTGGAAATTAATGCACCATAATATGCTTTGCTAACATTAATAACCGTTTCTGTTTTCGTTAAATTTGTTTTCTTACGACTTAATTCCTGATATGCTTTTGATGCTTGTAATCCTACTAAATAGCCTCCGTCAAATAACAATTGTGAAGCATAAATTCCTATTGAGGAAGTAAATTTGGATCCAATAGTAATTGCTTGATCGCCAAAAAAGACAGTGGGGATTTTAAGGTAGTTATTTAAGTCAGCTGTTCCAGATATTTGTGGAGTTCCATATCCCTTTAATTCATTAACTTTATGAAGCGAAACTTCTTCTTCTAGAAGGGAATTTTTTACATCTACTTGATTTGTTAATGCAAAGTTAATGGCTTGTTTTAAGCTGAATTTACTAGTGCTATCTTGTGCTTTTGCATTACTAATAACAAGTAGAAAGAAAAAGAGGGTTAACAGTTTTTTCATAGAGATAATATTCGTTCAGAAATGAGAGTTGAATTTCTATTTATGGTTATTTAATTGTTAATTGTATGGAGGAGGTAAGCGCAAATCGGGTGAAGTCTGAGTGATGACGATTAATTCACTGAAAGATTTTGTGATGAATGATTTTTTAATCTTCTTCGTTAATCTGCTTGTATTTATTAATCAACTTATGTCCTTTTATTGTACAAATACCATGTAAGAAATGATCAAGAATTTCTACTTGCACTTGTGATAGATTAAATTTGTCGGGAGGAAAGATAATAGGATTAAAGGCCATTTCTACCTCTTCAAGACGAAGTTTAGCTAAGATTTTTTGATTCAACCCAGCTCTATATAAACCTTGTTCTTTTCCTTTCTCAAAATTTTTAATTACACAACTATAGATGTGATTTTCTTTGAAAATTTTAAATTTTACCCATGCTTGCGAATGATATTTTTGCATATCGTAAAACATATTTGGATTTGTACCTGCAAATTCCGTTGCCATATACCTCATCATTCCAATGATTTCATCAACTGCATTTTTTGATGCAACTATTATTTCATCAAACGTTTTTGTATGTGAATCCAATACTAGATCAATTAAAACAGTAACTAAAGCATCTTTATCTGAGTAAAATTGATAGATAGTTTTTTTAGAAATGCCTAAATGTTTGGCAATGTCATCCATCGTTACGCTCTTTATTCCGTAACGCTTGAACAATTCAAATGAACCATTTAAAATACGTTGTTCTGATGTCAATTTTAATGTTTTGTATTAGGAATGCAAAACTATGGAAACTTTTTAATTGATAAACGTTTCCATAGTTTTTATTTCAAATATCTCACTATGTGGAATTTAAGGTGTTGAAAATCAAGTATAATAAATTCATATATGGAAACATTTTTTTTATTTCACATTTAAAATATTCTAGTTACCTTCATAAAAGGTCTTATTGATTCATTCTAAAATTGTGAAACATAATTATTTCTCAAATAATCAATGTATTTAAAACTTTAACTGTTTTTATTCTAATTTCAATCATAATTATATAAACAGATATGCTAATTATGGAAGCGAAAAAACACCAAACAGAAACTAAATAATTATCATAAAAAATAGTTGTAATTATATAGGAAATGAAAATTGTTAATCCAAGCAACCACATTTTTTTAATATGTGAAAAGAATGGTGGGATGATAGTTGATATCACGTATAAAATTCCAGCTGCGTATTTAAATGCAGGTGGATAATTTTGTTCATAGGCAATATGATAGCTAATTATCTTCGCTTGTATTTGAAACATAAATAAGCAATAGGTGAGATACATGGAAACAAGTGTACCGAGAACTACTAATATCCGTTGAATATTTTTTCTTGTGCTTTCTTTTTCTAAAAAGAGTATTGCGATAGGAACCCAAATTGGAAAAATAATTTGTGCAAACAGTAGAAAAAGATAGGTTAGAACCCTTTGTGTTTCAATCCAATTTGGATTTGGGAGAGTTAACCATAAAAATCCTTCGGTTATTTGTTGTACAGCAAATATTAACGGAATGCATGCAAATGGAATTTGAGAGGGATGCTGTGTTTTTCTAATTGCACCAATACCTATAAAAGTTAGAACAATACCAGCTCCAAAACTTGCATTAGCAGAGAAACACATAAATTATTTATTGAATATTAATGAGTGGATCTAAATTAATAGTTGTTTTAGTAGAATTGGAAATGGCGCAGGCCTTTTTACTCATTTCAAGAACTCTTTTAGCTTTGTTCTCATTTTGTGATGAAGGTATTACTAAAATGGGTTTTAATGTAATTTCAGTTACGGCATATTTTCCATCTGTCTTTTCAATTTTACCAATAGCATTACACTCAAAACTTATAAATTTGAACTTTGAATTCTCTGCAATCAATAGGAAAGTTGACATTAAACAAGAGCTTACCGAAGCAACAAATAAATGTTCTGGAGTCCATTTTTCTTTTATCCCATTTGGAAATTCAGGTGGCGTTGCAACCTCAATATGATTTGGTATTATGGGTGAACTTAATGTTCCTTGTGTTTCTGAATCCCAAAGTAAATTAACTTCATAGTAGTGAGTGTCGTTCATGATTTTTTAAAATTCGACTTTAAATAATCTTGATTATTACTTTGTTAATAGGTGATTGTTAAATCATACACATAAATTTGAATATTTAAAATTCTTTGTTGTTTTCACTTGTAATGCCATCAAATTTTTGATTGTTTACTGTTGCCTCTTTTTTTGTTAATTCTACTACCCCTTTTTGATGGTTAGGTGGTCCATAAATAGTATACATTTTTAATTCAGCAACAACATCCGTATTTATAATATTGTGTCTTGCACCTGCTGGAACAATAATGGCATCTCCTTCTTTAATATCTTGTTCATGACCTTCAATAATGCATTTTCCGAAGCCGCTTTCAATTCTAAAAAATTGATCATTATTTTCATGCGTTTCCTCTCCAATATCTTCACCCACTTTTAGATTCATGATTACTAGTTGAAGATATTCTCCAGTATACATTACTTTACGATAATTTTTATTCTCCCAAGTTTCAGATTCAATATTTGTCTTATACCCTTTCATATAAATAATTTTTAATTGTTTTTAATTAAAATTGATGAATCGCTTCTGTAGCATATTTTTTACTTGTGAATATTTTTATTTTTTAGCATTTAAAGTTTCTAAAAGTCTTATTGCAACTGCTTTAGAGGATGCAGGATTTTGACCTGTTATCAATAAACCATCTTGTTTTACATAAGATCCCCAATCTTTACCTTTACTGTAATTTGCACCATGTTTAATAAGTTCATCTTCTAAAAGAAATGGCACTACATTGGTTAGCTTAACAGCTTCTTCTTCCGAGTTAGAAAAACCAGTAAGTTCCTTTCCTCTTATTATGTGTTCCCCATTTGAAGTTTTTACGTTAACTAATGCTGCTGGTGCATGACAAACAAAGGCTATTGGTTTATGGTGATTATAAAAACTCTCAATTAATTTTATCGAATTAGTATCATTAGCTAAATCCCATAATGGACCATGACCTCCAGGGTAAAAAATTGCATCGAAATCTTCCTGATTGATCTCGCTTAGTTTTAAAGTATGTGCAACTTTGTCAATTAAGTCATTGTCCTTATAAAATCTTTCTGTTGCCGGTGTTTGTGCTTCCGGAGCTTCACTTTTCGGGTCAACTGGAGGTTGCCCTCCTTTTGGAGATGCTATTGTGATCTCCATATCTGCATCCGCTAAAACATAATATGGTGTAGCGAATTCTTCTATCCAAAAGCCAGTTTTTTCATTTGTGTTTCCTAAATCACTATGTGATGTTAATACGATTAAAACTTTCATAATTTATTTTTTTTAAATTTTAACAATCATTTTTCCTATGTTTTTACCATCAAACAAATCTATAAATGCTTTTGGAATATTTTCAAATCCATCTGCAATGGTTTCTGTGTATATTAGCTTTCCTTCGTTTAGCCAAGTAGATAATTGTTTTGTTGCTTTGGGAAATTTATCTATAAAATCTCCAACAATAAATCCTCTCATTGTAGCACTTTTAGTTAATAAAATTGGTTGTATTCGAGGTCCAACTGATACTTCAGTAGTATTGTAAAGTGAGATTGCACCACAAACTGGTAATCTTGCATATTTATTAATATTAGATAAAACTGCATCAGATATTTTACCGCCTACATTATCAAAGTAAATATCTATGCCATCCGGACATGATTTTTTTATAGCTGTTGCTAAATTTGTATTTGTTTTATAATTTATACAGTCATCAAATTTGAATTTCGATTTTAGTAATTCAACTTTTTCATCACTACCCGTGATGCCAATAATCCTACATCCAAGCAATTTTCCGATTTGACCAACGATTGTTCCAACAGCACCTCCTGCACCTGATATTACAATCGTTTCATTTTCTTTCGGTTGCCCAATTTCAGTTAATCCTAAATATGCTGCCATGCCAGTCATCCCTAAAACACCTAGATAGACAGTTAGGTTCGCTGTATTCTTATCAATTTTCGTTAATGTTTTCCCGTTGGAAGTTTGATATTCTTTCCATTCTAAATTTCCAATAACAATATCTTCACTTTTAAAATCAGGATGTTTGCTCTCAATAACTTTAGCAATAATCGCTGACTGTATTGCCTTGTTTAATTCAAAGGATGACACATAAGATTTTGAATCACTCATTCTTCCACGTAAATAGGGGTCAACAGAAACATATATCGTGTTTAAAAGAACTTCACCTTCTTTGGTAGTTGGGAAATTTTCTTCAATTAATTTAAAATCATCTAGAACCGGCTTACCAACCGGCCTATTGTTTAATTGGATTACTTTGTTCATTAATAGTTATTTTATTGTTTTTTGAGCATTCTCTAATACTGTAATTTTTGTTTTATCGATTTTAATATCTTGCTTCAATAAGCCAAGCAAACTTATATAAATATTTGTAATCCATACTAATGAAAAACCTCCAATTATAAAACCCCTCCAATCATCGAAAAGCAATATGTATTTCGTGAATATTAAAAATAGGATTGTCACGTAATGGCAAAAGCAATATTCACAAGTGAAAAGATAAAAAAATTTTCTTACAATAAATGTCTTACTGTTTTTACTTCGTAACTCGCAATACATACGAGGCTCCTTAAAGACTTCTTCATGTGTAGCAGTCCATGATATACTAGCTATGGGAAATGCTAATATGAATAACCAAACTATTTGTGTGTATAAAATCAAAATGCTTGTTTTTTTGTATTGATTTATGTGATTAAAAAAATATTTTTATTATTTGTATGCTAAAATTTCCATGAATCTACTTCTAATTATTTCATGTTCTAGTATATATTTATTCAAAACAACATCTAATGATTCGAATTAATTTATTCGAATATTCGTATTAATTCGTAGATCACAATATCGTAGATCACAATCGTCTCAAGTAATTACTGTAAGTCCCTAAAGTGATTTAAAGTCTAACATTGTTAATTCTCTTCAAACATTCTTAATCTGTTTTTAAGAAGTAGTAATTCATTTTGCATTTCTAGCATTCTTTGAAGCAAGTGAGTAATGGCTTCTATGCCTTCCGTATTTATATCTAAATCATGTTGCAACCTTAAAATCTTTTCTATTATTTTTAACTGACTTACAGGAATAAATACTTCTTCTTCAACTTTAGTAATATCAATAATACTTGATTCGTGTAACGTAATTATAAAATTAATTTCGGTATTATTATGCAGGCAAAATTCAGTTGCCGATACCATTTGTTCTGTTGGCATATAAATAATTATTTAATTTTTGATAATTCAGTAAAAAGTTTTATTTGCTCTTCGTTCAAATTACTAGGCAATTTTATTTGATAAGTAACATACAAATCGCCATTTTCACCTTCTCTTTTATATACAGGAAATCCCTTCCCTTTTAATCTGATTTTTGTTCCGTATTGTGTCTCAGGACTAACTTTCATTTTTACTTTTCCTGATAATGTTTCGATGATGGTTTCTCCACCCAACAATGCGGTATATAAATCTATTTCTGCTGTTGTGTAAAGATCATTTCCTAGTCTTTTGTATTGCAAATGATTTGCAATGTGGAAAGTGATATACAAGTCGCCTGACGGCCCACCATTGGCACCCGGTGCACCATGATTTTTTAATTTTATTATTTGCCCGTTTTCAATACCTGCCGGAATGGTTATTCTAATATTCTTTCCATTTACTGTAAGGGTTTGTTGATGTGTTTCTAAGGCATCAGTCAATTTTAAATTCAATTCAGAAGTATAATCCTGTCCTCTAAATTTTGTTCCCGTACTTCGTCTTGACCCTCCAAACATGGAATCGAAAAAGCTAGAAAAATCTCTAGGATCATTTTCAGAATATTGTGACTCATTAGATCGGCGAGACTCTTGGTAACTTTGTTGTTGCTTTTGAAATTCTTCAGCATGTTGCCAATCTTTTCCATATTCATCATATTTTTTCCTCTTTTCAGGATCACTCAGTACTTCATTAGCTTCATTTATTTTTTTGAATTCACTTTCTGCATTTTTATCATTTGGATTAAGATCTGGATGTGATTTTCTAGCTAATTTTCGATACGCTTTTTTTATTTCATCTTCCTTTGCAGATTTATCTACTCCCAATATTTTATAATAATCTATAAAATCCATAAATAATTTCCTCTTATGATTAATTAAATTTCAAGAATAAATTGCTAATTATTGAGGTCCTTTCAACTTTGTCTTTTTACAAAGGGACGAACAATAATTCGAATCGCTCGATCGTAACTAAAATAATTCCATATCCAATTTATTAGAACCACTAATCGGTTTCTAAAACCTACTAAACTCATTAAATGAACAATCATCCACACTAGCCATGCAAATGCACCTTGAAATCTAATAAGTCCTACTTCTGCAACAGCTTTATTTCTCCCTATTGTTGCCATTGATCCTTTATCACGATAACTAAATTGTTTCCAAGAATTGCTTAATGTAACACTCAAAATATTTCTCGCTAACAACGTTGCTTGTTGTAATGCAACTGGGGCTACCATCGGATGTCCATTTGGATATTTTTCTTCTTTCATAATCGCTACGTCTCCAATTGCAAAAATGTTTGTAAAGCCTTCAATTTGATTAAAACGATTTACAATAAATCTGTTCCCTTTCTGAATCGCATTAATCGGAATTCCATTTATTATTTGACCTTGAACTCCTGCGCTCCATATCAATGTACTTGCTAAAATTGTTGTGCCACTTGAAAGTAGAACTTTTTCCCCATCATAACTTATTAATCGCGTATCCAAGAGCACTTTTACTCCTAATTTGTTTAAAAATTTCAATGCTTTTGCAGATGATTGTGGTGCCATAGATGACAAAATCATTTTGTTGCTCTCAATAAGATAAATATTTACTTCGTTTTGATTTAACTCTTGATAATCATTAGGTAAAACATGTTTGGTTAATTCACCTAACGCACCCGCAACTTCTACTCCTGTTGGACCACCGCCAACTACAACAAAATTTAAACAAGCTTCCCTTTGTGATGGATCATTTAATGCTTTCTCTAAATTTTGTAAAAGTAAACTGCGAAGGTCTAAGGCTTCTTTTAGAGATTTCAATGGCATTCCATTCTTTTCTATATCAGCCATACCAAAAAAATTATTAGTGGATCCAGTAGCAATTACTAAATATCTAAAATTGATTTCACCAATACTCGTATCGATTGTATTATTTGTGGTATCAATATTTAATACCTCTGCCATTCTAAAATAAATATTACTAGCACCTTGAAAAATTTTCCTGATGGGAAAAGCAATGGAATCTGGTTCTAAACCTCCCGTTGCAACTTGATATAATAATGGCTGAAAGGTGTGGAAGTTATTTCGATCTATAAGGACGACTTGAAAATCTTTATCCTTGAGCTCTTTCGCTAGCTGAATTCCTCCAAATCCACCTCCAATAATTACAATTCTAGGATTTGATGATTCTGGAAGTTCTAATTGTGTACGCATCTAACAAAGGTTATAAAAATCCTTGCCAGTAAATCGTTACTCTGCTTTTTTAATTTCTATAGGATTTATTTCTATCTCCTTGATGTATTCATTCCCGGGAGGTGTTGTAGAAACTGATGCCACTTCACTTTCTATTTTTGTAATGGGTTGTGATAAAGGATTAGTCTCAATTTTTGGAATCTCCTCTTTAACCGAATTCTCCACATCATGCATACCTTGTGTGATTTCACTCTGTACACCATTCATTGCATCCTTCAATTGGCGCATCCCTTTTCCTAACCCTTTGGCTAAATCAGGAATTTTTTCTGAACCGAAAAACAGAAGCACAAAGAGCATTACTACCATTAACTCACCAGTACCAATGCTTTCGAGGAATAATAAAATCGATGTTATCATGATATTGCAAAGTTAAGAGATTGCTCTTAACCTTTTATTAAAAAACTGTTCCTTCATTAAATTTCATTAAAACCTAAGAATTCATTTTTTATGAGTGATTTAAATAGTCTGGATAAAAAGACTATATCCTCATTTTACAATTTCAATAATTGGCTTACCCGTACAACCATTCGGAATCCCAATATTTAGCAGATACGATAAAGTAGGAGCAATGTCAGTAATGTGAATTTCTCTAAGTGTACTTCCTGCATTAATATTCCATCCATACCAATACAACGGAACTTGCGCATCATAGGGATAAGCCGAACCATGAGTTGTTCCTTGTTTGCCATTTCCAAATAAATGATCCATCCATCCTGGTGCATATTGCAACCAAACATCACCATTTCTTCCTTGCTGATATCCTTTTTGCATTTTACTTCTGAAAGGTTCGCTGTATTCATTCGCTTGAAGATTACATGCCGTTAATGCATCAATTATCCCTTCAATATGTTGTTTTAAATAGTTTGCTAATTGTTCTTCAACAATACACTCTTCTAATTTATCTTGTTGCATTTTTTTATGATCGAGATAAATTTGATTATTCAGATAACAAATAAAATAATCACTCTTGCCATACATCGTTTGTAAAAACAATTTTACAGAATCTGCTAATGCTTTAGGTTCTCCAATTCCTGCATATAATTTTTGATCCAATAAAGATTTTGGATTGTATTCTGCAGCATGATCCGCTGTAAGAAATGTTAAATATTTTCCCTTGCCAAAATTATTATCTAAAAATTGAAATAAGTCGGCAAGGTCACGATCAAGACGCAAATAAGTATCTTCAGTTTCAACAGCCATAGGCCCGAATTGATGTCCAACATAATCTGTTGCAGAAAAACTAATACAAAGAAAATCTGTAATACTATCGCTTCCTAAATCTTCCCCTTTGATACTTGCAATTGCAAAATCTTTTGTTAAAGTATTTCCAAAAGGAGTGCGACGAACTAAATCAAAATTTTTGCCGCGTAATGATGGAAGATCATGCGGAAATACTGGTTTCTCTTCTCCCGAATAAGGCGCTTCATAAGCATTATTATCTGGATCACTTTCTGTGTAACGATCAATATTAAATAAAGTATTCCAAGGTTTTGATAAATATTCATTAGGCCATTTGCGTTCATTAAAATCACTAGCCCACTTTGGTAGTTCATTCATGTACCAACTACTGCTTATCCAATTTCCAGTTTTTCCATCGTACCAATAGGCTGCATTTGCCGCTCTTCCTGCAGGTAATATGGCACCACGATCTTTTAATGATACACCAATTACTTTCGATTTTCCTTGCGTTGATAAATGTAATTCATCGGTTATGGTGGTGGTTAATAAACGTATTGGCGACATCTTTCCTGCTTCTGCATCACCCCCAATTGAACGAACAGAATCATCTTGCACACAATAAACAGTATCACGATTTTTTTGATCAAACCAATCGTTTGCAACGATACCGTGATAAGCTGGAGTTGTACCCGTATAAATACTTGCATGCCCAGGCCCCGTATAAGTAGGAACATAATTGTATTGCGTATTTCTACAGTTGTAACCATCTTTTACCAATCGTTTGAATCCGCCGTCACCAAATTTATTCCAATAACGTGAAATGTAATCTGGTCGCATTTGATCCACCACAATTCCAATTACTATTTTTGGCTTTTGTTGCGCTTGTGCAGATGAAATTAAAATCGAAAAGAAAAGAATGGTTAGAATGAAATTTTTCATTGTTTGTAGATTGAAGTATTTTTTATTTATTCCAAAATTATTTTCCTTAGTAATATTTTTTCACGTAACTCGAAGTAATAAATGTGCTGCCCAGAAAGCAATTAAACTTGCAAAGACACTCGTAACAATATACAAAATTGCCATCAATGCGTTGCCATTTCTAAGCATGTCAAATAATTCTAAACTGAAAGTAGAGAAGGTACTAAAGCCTCCACAAAATCCAATGCCTATTAATAATCGTTGCGTTTCATAATTGCCCGACCGTTGAAAAATGAATCCCGCTAATAATCCTAAAATAAATGAAGCAGCAATATTTATTGTTAATGTTCCCCAAGGAAAAATACTACCTACTTGTTTTGAAATATAGTTGCCAAGCCCGTAGCGTGTTACGCTTCCTAATCCGCCACCAATAAATATTAATAGGAAGTTATTCAACGTTGGTAGATATAATTTCAGGAACTTTAATTTTTTGTTGTAACAATTTAGCGATTGTAAATCCTAATACAAATCCTACTATCCATCCTCCTAAAATATCAAGTGGATAATGTGCACCTAAATATATACGGCTATATCCAAGCAAAAGTACATACGCGATCAATGCGATACGAATTTTTTTATTCCCATCAGGTAGTATCATCATCATAAATGTGGTGAGACCTACACTGTTTGCCGCATGTGAACTTACAAATCCATAATCTCCACCGCAGTAGTCATGAACTAAATGTATCATCCCATTTAGCAACGGTTCATGACAAGGACGAAAACGTAATGTCGTATTTTTTATTAATCCTGAAAGTTGATCGCAACTAGCAATTAGTAATGCCACTACCGGTAAAAACCATAGTGTTTGTTTTTGATAATTACGATAAAGTGTTGCTAGTAACAAAATGTAAAATGGAATCCAAATGAGTTTATCACTTGCCCAATACATGATAAAATCTAAAAACGTATTATGCTCTCCGTTTATCCACAACAAAATTTTGGTGTCAATTATTCGAAGTGTTTCTAGCATTTCAACTTATACTTATCGTGATAAAAATGATCGTTCACTCATCATTTCCCAAAGTAAATCTTTAAGTTGCGTAATTCCTTTTCCTGTTGCTGAGGAAATAAACATAACAGGCATTCTCATTCCATCCGACATAGTATCAATGGGAACTTCCACTTGCAATGCAGTTTGTAATTCTTCGTCGAGTAAATCCGCTTTTGTGATAGCGAGTACTCTTCGTTTATCTAAAAGTTCAGGATTATGTTCTTTCAATTCATTCAATAAAATCGCATAATCTTTTTTGAAATCGGAAGAATCTGCTGGAATCATAAATAGTAAAACAGAGTTACGTTCGATATGTCGAAGAAAACGAGCACCTAAACCTTTCCCTAAATGCGCGCCTTCAATAATTCCTGGAATATCAGCCATTACAAATGACTTTCCATCACGATAAGGAACGATACCAAGATTAGGAACGATAGTAGTGAATGGATAATCTGCAATCTCAGGTTTAGCAGCAGAAACTACTGATAATAATGTTGATTTTCCTGCATTTGGAAAGCCTACAAGACCAACATCGGCAAGAACTTTTAACTCTAATATTTTCCATACTTCACCGCCATCGCCACCTGGTTGCGAATGACGAGGTGTTTGTAATGTTGCGGATTTAAAAAAGTAATTTCCTTTTCCGCCGCGACCACCAGGAAGTAATATCTCCTCCTGACCATCAAATTCTATTTCGAATAATTTTTCTCCGGTTTCGTCATCACGAGCTATTGTTCCGATGGGAACTTCAAGTATTTCATCTTCACCATCGTGGCCAGTTTTCAAAGTGCTTCCACCCGGTTGACCAGGTTCTGCAATCACATGTTTACGGTACTTTAAATGGAGTAATGTCCAAAGTTGAGTGTTTCCGCGGAGGATGATGTGACCACCTCGTCCACCATTTCCTCCATCTGGACCACCCGTTGCTGTAAGTTTATCTCTATGAAAATGCACACAGCCTGCTCCGCCTGCTCCAGAGCGACAGCATATTTTTACGTAATCTACAAAGTTAGTTCCTGACACCCTGCAAAGTTATACCAAACGTATGTATAATTTAGTGCATAGATGCGAAGTTATTTTTTATCAAGACGAATTAAAAAAATTGTTGCATCGCTTTTGTCTACAGACCTGTTTTTTTGAGAAGTATTGGTGAAAAAGAACGAGTATATAGGATTAAACTATATATACATTTGGTATCTATCGGTTATCTATGTAATTCGTAATTAGGCTTCAATCTCTTTGCATAAACGATCAAAAATTTCATCGATGCTCCCTAATCCTGGAATAGATCTGTATTTTCCTTGTTCACTGTAATGAGAAATAAGCGGTGCCGTTTTGTTATTGTATTCTTCAACACGTTTACGGATAATAGAAGGATCGGAATCGTCGCTTCTTCCACTGTCCTTTCCTCTGTTAAGAATGCGTTTGGTGAGTTCATCATCATCCACATTAAGTGCTAACATAAAATGGATATCAGTGCCTTCTTCAGAAAGTAATTCATCAAGTGCTACTGCTTGTGCTTTCGTCCTAGGGAAACCATCAAAAATAAATCCTTTCGCATCTTTATTACTTTCCAATCGACTACGAATCATGCCTATCACCACATTATCAGGAACCAAAATCCCTTGATCCATCAATTTTTTAGCTTCCATTCCTAGCTCTGTGCCATTTGCAATTTCACTACGCAGTAAGTCGCCAGTACTCAGGTGAATGAGGTGGTATTTTTCGATTAGTCGTGTTGACTGAGTGCCTTTGCCGGCGCCAGGAGGACCGAAGAGAACGAGATTGAGCATGCTTTTGATTAACTTTTGAGAACGTAAATATCAGCAAGATTGCGGCCTAAACCATCATAATCAAGTCCATAACCTACAACGAAAGCTGGGTCGATTTCAAAACCAACATATTCAGGTTTAATATCTTGACGTAGAGCGGCTGGTTTAAATAGAATCGTAGCGAAGCGAAGGCTTGCAGGATTTTTCGAGTTGATTTCGTCGATAAGGTATTTGGCTGTATCGCCTGTATCGATAATATCTTCAACTAAAATTACATGTCGGCCATTTAAATCATCCGTTAAGCCCAGGATATTCTTTAATTTTCCTGAACTTTCGGTGCCTTGATAAGAAGAAACACGGATAAATGCTATTTCGCAAGCGGTGTGAATATGACGTAAAAGGTCGGCCATAAAGATAGCTGAACCATTAAGAACTGCAATCAATAGAGGGCGTTTGTCAAGGTAATCCTTGTTAATTTCAGCTCCCAATTCCTTAACTCGTTCCTGTATTTTTTCGGCACTGATAAAAGGGACAAATGTTTTATCGTGGATGGTGACTTCGCTTTGCATAAGAGGTGACGAATTTAGGAAAAAGAGCGTTCAAACGGATGCAATTGCTTAATTGTAATGATATAGAATCGATATATTTTTAATTTAAATGATTTTTAATGATCGAAATTGCATTGTTGAAGACTGGTAGTGAAAGAGTTTTGTAAAGTTTTCCATTTTCCGAAAGAACTTCGATATTTAATAGAGGATTATTTCAATCCTTTTATTATTTTCGTTGGCTACATACACAAAATCCATTCATGAAAAAAGTATTACTATCATTAACTTGTAGTGTAATTGCACTATTTGTAATTACGTCAGTAAATGCACAAAAATCAAAGCCATTTCAACGTTGCGGCACCATGGAGCACATGGATTATTTGCGTCAACAAAATCCTAAATTAGACAGAGAACTACAAGATGCAAAAGTTAAAATTGCGCAATATCTGACTAGTCATCCTAAAAATGCTTCACGTTCTTTATTAACAGCTCCTGATACCATTCCAGTTGTTGTTCATGTGGTTTGGAATACAACGGCAGAGAACATTTCGGATGCACAAGTTCAAAGTCAAATCGATATTTTAAATGAAGATTTTGGTCGCCAAAACGCAGATACTGTGAATACACCGGTACCATTTAAGCCGTTGTCGGGAGGTATTCCCTATCGTTTTATTCTAGCTCGTCAGGATCCCAATGGAAATCCTACTTCTGGTATTGTTCGTAAAAACACAACTTCAACATCTTTTAGTACAAACAACGCTGTAAAAAGTAATTCTGCAGGCGGTGATGATGCATGGAATACAAACCTTTATATAAATATTTGGGTATGTGATTTAGGGAGTTCATTGTTGGGTTATGGCGAATTTCCTACGGGAACTGTTACAAACACGCGAGGATTTGTTTGTAATTATATTAGTTTTGGGAATACAGGAACTGTTGTTGCTCCATATAATAAAGGCCGAACAACAACTCATGAAATCAGTCATTGTTTTAATCTATATCATATTTGGGGTGATGATGGTACTGCATGTACGGGATCTGATAACATTGCGGACACACCAAATCAAGCTGGTGAAAATTATGGATGCCCAGCTTATCCCTTAACAGATGCATGTACTTCGGTCGCTCCAGGTGTTATGTTTATGAATTATATGGATTATACCGATGATGCTTGTATGAACATGTTTACAATCGATCAAACAAATGTGATATCCGCTGCTATAAACACTTTTTATCCAAATACAATTAATTCAATTGGAATTGTACCAGTTGTTTTAGCATCAAATGATGCAGGTACAACTAACGCAATAAATCCTAATGGAAGTTTTTGTTCTGCTATTTTTACTCCAATAGTTACTTTGAAAAATTTTGGATTAGCTGCATTAACTTCTGTAACATTGAATTATTTTACAGATAACAATACTTCCGCACAATATGTTTGGACAGGGAGTTTAAATAATCAAACTACAGTTGACGTTACTTTGCCAATGATTACTACATCAATTGGTAGCCATACATTCACTTGTTTTACATCACTACCGAATGGTGTTGTAGATCCTAATTCACTAAATGATAGTACATCAAGTTCATTTACAGTGACAGCAGTCATAACAAGTGCGCTTCCTTATGCACAAAGTTTCAATACAACTCCTTTCCCACCTGTTGGTCATACCATTTACAATCCAGATGGAAATGATACTTGGGTGCGTAACGCTGCCGTAAATCATTCGGGAGCCGCAACAATGATGATGGATAATTATACTACAGCGTATATTGGTCAAATTGATGAAATCATAATTCCTAGTTTTGATTTGACAACGATAACCAACCCTAAAATGTCGTTTTATCTTGCATATAAACTTTATACGAATCCAGCATTAGTTCCTAATTATTCGGATACTTTGGAAGTTCTTGCTTCAACTGATTGCGGTCAATCATTTACTTCTCTTTATAGGAAATTCGGAATTGCACTTGCGACTACTACACCAACATGGGCGAATGTTGCATTTGTTCCAACATCAACACAATGGCGCAAAGAAATTATTGATCTTTCTGCTTTTGCGACAAACAGTTCAGCAATTTTTAAATTCAGAAATATTTCTCAATATGAGAACTTCATGTATGTAGATGATATCAATGTTACTTCTACCACTGGTTTAAGTAATCCGTCTGAATCGGGTGTTGTATTGAATATTTATCCAAATCCTAGTAATGGTAAATTCGTTGTTGAATCCAATGAACTTCCAAAGGGTGATCGTTCAATAGTAATTACAAATATTATTGGCGAAATAATTTATCAACGAAGCTTAAAATCATCAGGTAATCTTAACGAAGAAATTGATTTGTCGTCGATTGATTCTGGAATTTATTTAATGAAAGTTACAGCCGGTGAAAAGCAAATCATCAATAAACTGATGGTAAATCACTAGTCTGATAAGTAGTAATTAAAAAGGATGCTCGTTCAAAAGACGGGCATCTTTTTTTTGCACCTCCAATCCTTGTTTTATAATTACAAACACTTAATATCTTTTAATTTCGAACGGAATAATAAAAGCATTTACTTTTGCCAACGATAAATCTATGAACTTCTCAAGTCAACATTTTAAATTAGGTATTCTAGGTGGTGGTCAGCTGGGGCGAATGCTAATACAGGAGGCAATAAATCTTAATATTAGCACCTCTGTAATGGATCCTGATGCCAACGCACCATGTCGGCATTTAACAGAAACATTTATTCATGCCGATTTCAAAAGCGAAATGGCAGTTTATGATTTTGGGAAAACAGTTCAACTGTTAACTGTTGAAATTGAACATGTAAAT
>JANXSD010000182.1 GCA_025352785.1 Bacteroidota bacterium | reverse complement strand
ATTAGAATTAGACTTTGCAGAAGAAGATGTTGAATTCGCACATCGTGGTCAGCTCAAAGAATTAGTGTTAGGATTACTAAAAGAAGTTCGTCATTTGCGAGAAAGTTTTGTAACAGGAAATGCATTAAAAAATGGAGTTCCAGTAGTGATAGCAGGGAAACCCAATGTTGGAAAAAGCACTTTGCTAAATGCGTTATTGAACGAAGAAAAAGCTATCGTAAGTGAAATTGCAGGAACTACCCGCGATGTGATCGAAGATCAGTTAATTATTCAAGGTATTCGTTTTCGATTTATGGATACGGCAGGATTACGAATCACTGATGATATTATTGAAAAAATTGGTGTTGCAAAAACGTATGAAAATCTTGATAAAGCATCCATCGTATTATACATCTGTGATCCCGGACAAAGTAATGCATTAGAACTTGAAGAAGAAATAAAAAACATTCAAGGAAGAGCAGGAAATGAAGATTTAGTTATCATCACCGTCATTAATAAAACAGATCAGCATGAGAAGAAACTTGATTTAACAATTTACAATAATTTTCCAAACATCATTTTTATTTCTGCCTTAAATAGAACACACCTTCATGAGTTAAGCGATAAATTAATTGCTGCTTCCAACCTACAAGGTATTACTGGTGATGCGCCGTTAGTCACGAATGCTCGTCATGCTGAGGCACTTTCACGCGCTGAGCAATCGCTCAATGCAGTTATGTTAGGCATGGATTATCTTTCTACCGACCTACTCGCATTAGAATTAAAAAACGCATTGTATCATCTTGCTGAAATCACTGGGGAAGTTTATACCGATGATTTATTGGGAAATATCTTTAGTAAGTTTTGTATCGGGAAGTAAATCCCGATATTGATCAACAACAGTCAATAAACATCGATAATGAAAACCCTTGCTAGTCAAGGGTTTTCGCGTTTTTGGACGACATGTCAGCTTTTGACTTCCCTGAGTAATTGCACCCTATTTGTTGCGCATTTGTTGCTGACAGACTGTGAGCAACGAATGCGCAACAAAAAATATGCTTCATACCTAAATCTTGCTACCTGCTGCACGAATAGGCAACACGTTGCACCATTCTGCACCAATAAAGTGAAATAACAAATGACAGCAAGTAACCTCCCCTACCCGAAAGTCTGCATCTATTGCCAAAAAGTATTTGAAGCAAGAAAATCATCTGCACGATTCTGCTCTTTACAATGCGCTCAAAGGGCTTACAAGGAAAATGAAAGGCAAAAAAAGTTGGCTGAATCCAATCAGAAGTTTCAAAAAGACTTGATGACCGATATTCAAAAGATTCAAGCACGTGAGGTATTGAGTCTTGAACAGGTTGCCACTTTATTAGGAGTATCTCGGTGGACAATAAACCGCTTCATCAAAAAAGGAAAACTTAAAACTGTAAAAGTGTTAGGCAGACGCTTAATACTAAGAATTGAAATAAACAAAATACTAAATATAGACTAATATGAAAGTCACCCTACGTAAGCGTACATTGAAAACAGGAAGAATTAGTTTATATCTAGATTTCTACCCTCCTATTGTTCATCCAGTAACTGGAAATATAACAAGATGGGAATATCTGAAATTGTTCTTGTATAATCCAGCAAGAGATGAAGTGGAGAAACGACAAAATAAAGATATCGAAACTATTGCACGATCAATTGCTGCCAATAGACACTTGGATCGAATAGCAGGAAAATTCGGAATGAAACGTTCATCGCAGTTTGATGACTTTTTACCCTTCTACGAAAATCAAGCAAGTAAATGGGCAGGTAATCCAAACACACATGGTTCATGGGTAGCCAGCTTTAAAACATTCAGCATTTTCTGTAAAGGTCAATGTAACTATGGCGATTTAACACCACAATTCTTGAATGATTATAAGGAATTTCTTTTAAAAAAAGCAACACGAATCAACTCTCCCAATATGAGGATCACTACCAATTCATCTTACACCTATTTTAATAAATTGCGCGCTTGTGTTCGCGATGCATTTGGTGCGGGACTATTATTAAGTAATTCATTTGATGCAGTAAAAGGAATCACACAACCAGAAACCTACCGAGAATTTTTAACAAAGGAGGAACTGATTTTACTTTACAAATCCCCTTGTGAATCAGATAAACTTAAAAGAGCGTGTATGTTTTCTGCATTAACAGGTTTACGACTTGGTGATGTTGCAAATCTAAAATGGTCACAAATTCAACATTCGGAAAGCCTGGGAACATTTATTCGCTTTACTCAAAATAAAACACAAGGAAGGGAAACATTACCAATTTCAGATGAGGCAAATGAATTACTTGGAGAACCTAAGGACTTTTCTGAAGATATTTTTGAAAATTATGAATTTAAAAAGGAATATAGACAATTACAAAACTGGATACAGCAAGCAGGAATAAGAAAGAAAATTACATTTCATAATTTTCGACATACGTTTGCAACATTACAGTTAGCAGAAGGAACTGATATCTATACAGTATCAAAACTATTAGGTCATAAGCATGTAAATACAACTCAGATATATGGGAAGGTAATGGATATAACCAAAACAAAAGCGATGAAGAGTATCAAGCTTGGTCTTAACAACTGACAAATAATGTAATTAAATCTATGATTTTGTCACTGACAAATTTGCTTGTTGAAAAATAACTTTGTTGCGTCATCGATTATTTATAGAAGAGATTGTTGTTCAGCGATATTATTTAACAATTGTTAAAAGCGATTACTTCTTACTTGTCATAACGCGTCATTTTCAAATTATTTGATGCGTCAATTGTGGTCAAGTGTAATCATAAGAGGTCACTATACATATCTAAGAAATGATAAGAATTGGCAGGTAATATTTTTGTTGATGTTTGCGCAAAATAACAACAAATAATGGAACAAAAATATTCTCAATTTCATGAACTCTTTAAAGCTTTGATACAAGAAGCTGTTGCTGATGCAATAGAGCAAAATCAATTGAAGCAAGTTCCTGAAGGATCAAAAACAAAAAGGTTGTTAGATGATACTCTTGATGCAGATGAGGCAGCAAAACTATTACGCATTGCCAAACAAACTCTTTATACATTAACCAGTAAAAGAAAAATTCCTTTTTATAAAAACGGAAAAAAAATTCTTTTCTATCGTAAAGAATTGGAAGCCTGGGTAGCAAAAAGCAAACACGAAGACAATAGTGATCTTACCCAATTAGCACAGCGTTATACTGCAAGCAATCCAATAAAACGCTGATATGGGTACTAATTCCAGATTTAATCAGCAGGATGAAGAAACCCCATTTCTTCTACCCAATTATAATGAAATTCTTGAAGGGCCATTTAACCCGCTTATTTATCAAAAACTTCCGCTTGCCATGCAGGGTTTATTCACTCCTATTGCAAACCAAAAGGAACGTGATATTTTGCTTTTAGGAATGCTCACCGTTCTTTCGGGATGTATGCCTAATGTAACGGGACACTACGATAGAAAATGGATCTACCCTAATCTTTACACTTTTATTGAAGCTCCGGCTGGTGCCGGAAAAGGTGTGTTAAGTTGGGCGCGTTTAATTGGAACACCCGTGCATAAACAATTATGTGAGGAGACTAAAATTGCGCGTGAACAATACGAACTGTTGCGAAAAGAAAATAGTAAACAGAAGAATGCTGAGATACAATTCCTGAAAGAACCACCCACTAAAATGCTTTTTATTCCTGTTAATAATAGTGCAAGTTCCATCGTTCAAACCCTGACAGAAAATGAAGGCTCAGGGATTTTATTTAGCACAGAGGCAGATACACTTGCCAATTCCCTGGCTCAGGATTGGGGAAATTTTAGCGATGTGCTACGTTGTGCATTTCATCATGAACCAATAGATCTGCAACGAAGGCTCAATCGTGAATACCTCAGCATTGAAGAACCAAAGTTGTCCGTATTACTTACCGGAACAAAGGGACAGTTGTTAAGATTGATCCCTAATACTGAAAATGGATTGTTTAGCCGCTTTATGTATTACTCCTTTCCCGTTGTCCCACATTTCAGGAATGTATTTGATCAAAAAGGGACAGATCCGGGACAGGCTTTTAAGACAATGGGACATACTGTTCTGGAGATGTATAATTATCTCAAAGCGTTACCTCAACCGATTCAACTTTATTTAGTAGAGGAAGACAGAAAATATTTCTTTGAGCAGTTTACAAACATCACAAGGTTCACTTATAAAGATTCAGGGCCACAAATACTAGCAACCGTACATCGATTAGGATTAATTACATTTCGGATGGCAATGATATTTTCCATTTATCGGCACTTTTCAAATCCGAAACGAGAAGAATTGACATTTCTTAAGATTCATAAAAATGATTTTGATATAGCAACAGAGTTGACTTACCATATTCTTTATCATTCAACTCTTCTGGTTTCTGAAATGAAAGATGGCAGCAAACAGATTTTGCAACAAAGTAAATTGATGAGTTTTTACAATAAATTACCGGATAATTTTACTAAAACGGAAGCCACTCAGATAGCAATTACCTTAAATATTTCTAACGCAACTCTTGGACGCTATTTGATAAACCCTCATTTTGAAAGAACGGGACAGGGTAAATACCGCAAAATACTCATTAATCAAGGCGGTGAGCAAATGAGCAGTGAGCAAATGAGCAAAATTACCTAACCAAATGCTCAAATACTCATTTGCTCATTTACTCACCCACTCAATAAATGATCAAATACCGTAAAATACTCATCAATCAAGCTGGTGAGCAGATGAGTAGTGAGCAAATGAGCAAAACTATCCAACCAAATGCTCAAATACTCGTTTGCCAATTTACTTACCCCTTCAATAAATGATTAAATGAACGAAAATGACCTCCTTCATTGTGCTCAGGAACTTAAAGCGCAGGGAAAAAGTATCCGGCAGATTGCAGCTGAATTAAATATTAGTAAAAGCAAAGTATTCAGATGGTTGTCAACAAAATCAGATAATGAGAATAATTCATTAGCTATTTTGCATTGTGCCGCACCAATAAATGATGAGACAACTACAAATTGCACAAATAAAAAAAATATGGAAAATCAAAATGATAATTACCGCTTGGAAAGAGAAATCGCATTGAAGAAAATGCAATTAGACCATGATCTCGAATTACGAAAACTTGATCATCAGGAAAAAGAATTGGAATTACGTAAACGGGAAATAGAATTGAAACATTTAGAAAAAGATTCACTCACCCGGCAACAGCAAATTGAAGAAAATAAAATAAAGCATCAATTAAAGAAGTGGTCGAACGAAGAAATGCAATTGTTTGAGTCTTTTGATTACGATGAAATTGAAATGAGCCTTTCATCATTGACAAAAAAAGTAAAAATTCTATTAAATCTCGCGCAGCAAATTAAAGAACATATTGCAGCCTATGGTTACGATCCCGAAGAACAGATCTATTACAGCAATCTGAAACAAGTGATCACTTTCCTGTTTGAAGTTCAGGAAACAGAGGGAGACGAGCTTGAAGAAGATGATAATCCAAGCGAAATAGAAATTTCCTATGAATGGCCGGAAGATTATATGGAATATATCGAAAACCTGGGGAATTTTGAGTTTTTATGAGGGAAATAATTATAATAAAAGAGAATATCACCGAAGTACAATGGAATATATGTGAATTATATAGAATATAATGAAAAGAAATCAATTCTTTGAATATTATCTACGGATCTCCATTGCTTAATTCTAATGCAAAACCACAAATATTTTGAGATATATCGTTTCGCAAATGCGCTGTTAGCTCCTGACTTGCATTTTCCTGAGAGGTTTGCTTTCATTTTTACCAAATAAATATGTTATTGCCCCAGTAGAAAAAAACATTACATTACCCATGATTTTAGCAATATTGACTGAAGCTTTTGGGTAATCCCAATCTGGGTTGGCAAATACATTTATTGCATGGTTTGTAAGCTTTGGAAGTGGATATGCTATTATGGTGAGTGCTGTATATGTAATGATGAATAAAAGTGAAGTATAAAAAGCGAACTTAGCAAAAGGGGCGTTTTGAATAATTGATCTTATTTCGGATTCTTTCTTTTTATAAAAAAACGTAAGTATGACAGTCAACTGTGGTAAAAGTATAGCGTTTGTTATTGCAAAATAGCCTAATGCCTCAGTTAATTCAATTGTCTTGCTTTGGATTAAGCAGTGACTTATCAAAATAACTAAGTAGCAGATTGTCCAGGTATAAAGAATTACCAATCTGTATTTCAATCCATCATTTATTTGTTCGTCATTCATATAAGAAGTGATAATCAGTTTTTAATTTCTCATTGAATAAACTTTTAATTGTTGCGTTGTAAAATATTTTAAATCCATCATTCTTGTCTTTGGAAGTCCATTTACCTTCATGATTTTTTCTATCCTGCAACATCAAGAAGAACCTTGTGTCAATTGATACTTCACAGATGGGTCGGTTTGTCTTAATCTCATATCCAAACTCAATATAGAAATGTATTTTAAATTTTGCTCTATATCGATCTTTATGACTTGAGTAGGCATCCGATTTAATTAATTTTTTTAAAAGCCCTTGTGCATTATCAACATCTGTATCAATAGTGTAACCAGTAAGAAAAGCATTACGATAATTGCAGTTTTCAAACTTAAAAGTAGGCAAGCACACATCTAGATTGCAATCTGGAGGTACATAATTTAGAACAGGGCGCTCTTCAATGTAAAAACTATCCCGAAAGAAGGCAGCAGTAACTTCTCTAATTTCTTTATCAATTCTTTTGCAAATATTCCTTTGTGAATGATATTGCTTAAGGGAGTCTGTCAAAACATAATACTTTAGATTTACTTGGCTTTCTAAAAATTGAAATTTTAATAGTGAATCAACATTAGCTGAAAACTTTTCCCTTGAAATTGGTTTTGCTTCAAAACATCCACTATATAGTAGAGTCATTAGACAAAGGATTACTGGTATAAATATGTACTGTCTAATAAAATTACATCTAACATCACCATATCCGCCATTCATTGAAATATCAATATTTTAAAAGTGATAAATTTATTGCTATCATTTAAACAATATTTAAGTTTATGTGAAATTGATCAGGAATTGGAGAGGCAAGCGATAATGTAACCTCCCCAATTTAAGACTTTAAAATATACCCTGATTGTAATTCGGATTTTTTAATAACCTCCATCACTATCTGTAAATATCTTATCTAAAATTGTAGATTTGTTAATTGCTTTAACAGTTTCATTATAGATTAAAAATGGGGAATTTATTTTTTCATTTTCTCTTTTAGCCCACCTCTCGCAAAATTTCTTAATTGATCGAAGTGATTTTTTGTCAAG
This sequence comes from Bacteroidota bacterium, assembly GCA_025352785.1. GTDB lineage: Bacteria > Bacteroidota > Bacteroidia > AKYH767-A > OLB10 > JANXSD01. The sequence goes on along the minus strand of JANXSD010000182.1, from coordinate 702 downwards.
AATTTCGATAGATTCATTACATCCTTTCTTTTGTATATAAAAATCTACTAATACGTTATATCCAAGCGGGTTTGTGACTTCGATATTAAAACCTAATCTAATCGCTGGCTTTTGATTTGCGATAATTATTTTATTATTATGCATAATAATGTTATCTATAATTTAAGTTTTCATATTAATTTTTCACAATCATCAATTTTTGTGAAGCAATACTGTCCCCTGATCGTATAGCACACTGGTATAATCCGTTTTTTAAAAAAGATAAATTCAAATATTGCAAACTACTCCAAGGAGAAAGTGTTTGCGTAAAAACAATCTTTCCATTCAGATCATACACTTCAAAAATGCCAGGCTGATTTTGAGGAAGTAAATAAACAATTTTAATCACGCCATTTTTACTAGGATTAGGAGATAATTTAAAATTTTGTACTTCTGATTCATGTTGCTGTAATCCAACATGTGCAAGTGTATCGCAAAGGCTTCCTAATACAGGTCCTAGATAATAATTTGGATGTAACACATTTCCTCTTGAAGAAAAACATGGAATTCTTAACGCATGTTGTTGAACGTCGCATGATAATCCTGAGCTATCAGGCGAATTAATATAATTTAAATCAATTAGGCCGCTTCCAGAAGTAATATAGATTTTTCCATCGGCAGCTAAATACATAGGCCAAAAGACGCTGCAGGTAAAATTATAAG
>JANXSD010000146.1 GCA_025352785.1 Bacteroidota bacterium | reverse complement strand
TTTATATTCGTACTATTAACTAGTTTTTTGAACTGAATTTCACCTTTAAACACAATAAATATATGAAATCAATTTCACCAGTACACCAGTTAATGAAATCCTTAAAGATAAGAATGAACAAATGAAACGGATATTAATATTAACCTGCTTGTGTATATTCACCAGCTGGTTTTGTGATAGAGTATTTTCACAACATGTGGTATTAGATTGGGAAAACACTATACAAGGAAATGGATCTGTTTTTGGCGCTGGTAAAGAAAGTATGCTACAAGTATTAAAATTAAATTCTAATCGTTTATTACTTGCCTGTTACACTCAATCTGATTCAGGATATGACAAATCGATGAATGCAGATCCGGTTCTCCCACATGTATCCGGTGAATGGTTATACATGATCGATAGCAGAGGCAATAAAATATGGGATCGTGATTTTTGGGGTGCTAGAGGTTGGCCAAATGGCTTAGCACAAATTAGTGATGATTCATTAGTGATGACGGTTACAACGCAAGAATTTACTCCTATTTATGATGTAACCGATACGTTTACACAACCAAGAAGCAATGGTTATAATGCATATGCTACATGGACCTTAGGCTTTGATACTTTAGGGAATAAGCAATGGGATAAAACGTTTGATATCGGGTTGGACTCCACCTATCATATACCTTTCACAAATGTAGCATTCCGATTTGGGATGTGTATGTATGACATTAAAGCTAAAAATGGAAAGGTATTTCAATTTGGTAGAGCGAATCCACAACCAACTGTTGTAGGAGGCGATGTAATTCCTAATAATTGTTTAATCGCATCACCTCTGGAACAAGGTGGGCCATATCCCTCACCATTAAAGTATCACGATATGTTACTATACCAATTAGATCCAAAAAATCCATCAAAATATGAATGGCAACATTTGTATGGAGGTGATTCGTCGGATGTGGGATTTAGGATATTAGCCTTAAACGATGGCGGCCTTTTATTGGCAGGAATAACAACATCCAATGCTAGTTGTAACCAAACAGTGAGTGTACATAATAAACCACATTGGGATTGGTATGTGGTACGAACCGATTCGGTTGGTAATCCAATATGGCAACAAACCTATGGTGGAAATAACAAGGAAATTTTAACAGGAATAATTGATGCTGGCAATAATAATTATTTGCAAACTGGTTATACCTATTCACCACAAAGTTTTGATGTAACAGGAAGTTCAATTAATGATACCACAATTTGGATGCTTATGATTGATAGCCTTGGCAATAAGCTATGGGATAAAAGATATGGAGGATGTACTGGAATTTTTCATGATTATTCATATAGTAACCCCTTTCTTGAAAACGCTTTACCAAACTCAGTAGAAGGCTTAAAAACATCGGATGGAGGATTTTTATTTGTTGCGAGTGTAAATGATAGTTTGCCATGTGGGGATGTTAGTGAGCCTGGAAAAGGAGGATTTGATTATTGGCTTTTAAAACTAGATACGCAGGGCAATAAGCTATGGGATAAACGCTACGGAGGTACACTCGATGATTATGCGGAGCATGTAGTTGAAATGAGTCCCGGTCATTATATTGTTGGAGGCATAAGCAAAAGCCCAATAGGAGGTGATAAATCAGAAGCCTCACTTGGCACCACCGATATGTGGATAGTTGCAGTAACCGATACGTTGTTAACTACCTCAATTCAACATTATAATTTTGAGCAATCGTATACTATTGCTGTTAGTCCAAACCCAGCGAAAGATATTTTTACAATTAACACAACAGCAATGGATGCATCCGAAAAATTAAATTTAAACATCTTTAATTCATTAGGCAAAGAAATAAAATCCATAAAAAGTATTTCATCATCACAAACCATTAATTGCAATGGATGGAATACTGGAATCTATTTATTAAAGTTTACTGATAGTAAAGGGAGAATAGGAAGTAAGAAAATTGTGAAGGAGTAAAAATACCCCTGAAGTCTGACGATAGTCTGTACTTCAGGGGTATATAATTTCGATGAGTTTCATATTAACTCTCTTCTTTCTTTTTCTTTGCCTTAGGTGGTTTCGAAACATTAATCTTCAATCCATCTTGATCAGGATCTTTTATCAATTCGATAATATCCCCTTCCGACAATTCACCTTTGATAATTTCTTCAGCCATTGGATCTTCAATGTATTTTTGAATTGCTCTCTTCAACGGACGAGCACCAAAATTTGCATCGTAACCTTTTTCCGTCAAGAAATCTTTAGCTTCATCCGTTAGCTTCACTTTAAATCCTAATTCC
>JANXSD010000125.1 GCA_025352785.1 Bacteroidota bacterium | reverse complement strand
TTTATCAATCGTTATTGCTCTAACATCATCCCAAGGTAATCCAGAATTAGTTGGATGATATATTGTCCATGTTGTCCCTTCTAATTTAGCAAGACCAGCATCTGTACCCATCCAAACTGTTGAATCATTTTCAAAGGTGATACAACGAACAGAGTTCTCAGGTAATTGAGAATTTATTCTGTCGTAATTTGTTAATGGAATTACTTGTGAGTTAGCTATGAATCCAATAAGGATAAAGACAACTGATAATAATTTATGCATGGTAATTTAAATAGAGTACTAAATTAAGAAGCCGGATTCAAATGAGCCCGGCTTTCTAATAATTTTCATAATCTTATTCTATAACTAATCGTTGGGTATAATTTCTATCACCTTGATGTACATTCAACATGTAAATCCCTGAAGGAAATTTACGAAGATCAATCATGTATGAATTTTTACCTTCTTCAGGATTTATTATTTGACTATATTGTACTTGACCAAGAATATTATTTAAAGTAATTTTTCCTGGAGTAGTTAGGTCGGTATTATAGAGTACTTCTACATAATTATTTGCAGGATTTGGTTGAAGATTTAATGCTGCACCATTTGAATTGAAATCATAAACCTTAGCACATGCATTCACTACAACTGTAATTGTTTTAATAGGAGCAGCAGCACAACTATTTATTGGAGTTACTTGTACATACGCATTTCGAGGGTTTGCAGCGAATGTTACTTGTATGCTTGTTGATCCTTGTCCACTTGTGATAGTTCCTCCTGGCACTGCCCATACATAAGATATTGCACTAGGTACAGCTGCTATAGAATAGGTAACACCACTTTGTGCAGTACATACACTTAAAGGGCCAGTTATTGAAGTAACTTTTACTGGTGCGGCGCTAATGGATTTTGTTCGGACACCACTATTTCCACAACCGTTTTGTGCAAATACTGTTATGTTACCGGAAACAAATCCTGCTGCATATTGAACTGAAATTGCATTTGTTCCTTGTCCAGAAAGTATGGACGCATTTGCGGGTACTTTCCAAACATAAGTCATCCCATTTACCAAAGTAACAGAATAATTTAAGGTGCTTAAACAAACTCCTGAATTAGAACCTGTAATTGCTCCTGGAGTACTTGGTATATTTAATGAAATTAATTTTGATTTATTAGGACCTAATCCACATGCATTCGAACCTCGAACTTGTAAATAAGTACCACCAGTAAAGGAAGGATTATATTGTACAACAACAGATGTTGAACCTTGTCCAGATAGAATTGTTGAACCAATTGGACCTATCCATTTATAAGATGTAGTATTTGCTATTGGAGAAATACTATAAGTAACTATATCATTTGGACAAGCTTTACCAGTTGTTGGAAGTATGGTGCCTATGGCTCCAGGAACTCCTGATGTAATATTAATTGCAATGCATGATGGTAAACTACTTCCGCAAACATTATCAGCAGTAACACAAATATTTCCTGATACAGCAACTGTTCCACTTACAGTTATAGATTCTGTTCCTTGTCCTGAAACAATTGTTAATCCTGCAGGAACGGTCCAGGTATATCCATTTGTATTTGTTACTGAGGTGATATTGTAACTTGCATTAAATGGAGCACAAAAAGTTGTTGCAGTAGTATTAATTGCAGAGGGTGTTGCAGGAATATTATTTATTGATATTGTTACAGAAGCAGTAGATGAACAATTATTACTTGTTCCAGTAACTGTATAAGTAATTGGTGATGTAACAGTAGAAATTACTGTTGAACCTGTTGATACATCTAATCCTAATGATGGACTCCATGAATAACTACTTGCACCACTTGCCGTTAATGTTGTAGGTTGTCCACTACAAACTATTAATGCGTTGCTGTTTAAATTTACAACTGGAATTTGATTTACGCCAACTACAGTTAATGCAGAAGCAGTACATCCATTTGCATCAGTTCCAGTAACAATGTATGTAGTAGTTTGATTCGCTGTTGCTACAACTGTAGGACCAGTATAAATATTTAAACCAAAAGAAGGAGCCCAATTATAGGTTGATGCACCAGTTGCATTTAACGTTGTTGATGACCCCGCACAAATTGCCGCAGGAGTATTTACAGCAACAGGTGGTAATGGATTAACTACAACTGTTACAGTTGCTGAATCTTTACATCCACCATTTGTTCCAACAACTTTATAAGTAGTAGTTTGACTTGGATTTGCAGTAACAGTTGAACTACTTGTAGCACTTAATCCTATAGCTGGACTCCATGTGTAAGAAGGTGCACCACTTGCAGTTAATGTTGTACTTCCTCCTGCACAAATTGCATTAGGAGAATTTGTTGTAACGTGCAATGAATTACCAACTGTAACAGGAATTGTTTGTGTTCCAGTACATCCTGTCGAACTTTCGGTAACTGTTACAATGTAATTCGTTGTCGTAAGTGGATTCACTGTTCCACTTGCTAATGAAGAAGTATAACCAACGGGATTAGATGTCCAGGCATACGATAAGGTCGTTGGTAAAGATTGATTAAGTTGTAATGTCCAATTATTAATTGTTCCTTGATCAGTTCCTGCATGATCAACAACTTTTAAAGACCACGTACCATTTAGATTTCCTGTTAAAGAACTGAAGGCTGCTTCGGGTAAATAAGATCCTGTGAAAGGTGCCGTACCAGCAGAGATAGATGTTGTTGCACTGGCACTGAAAACGGTATTCACAAAATTATCAGCATTGCCACCACGACTATTTGATAAGTTAATCGTATTTCCTGATGGAGATATTAATGAAATAATTAAATCTGCATCGTAAGTATGTGTTATGTTTATAGTAACAGAAACTACTGAATTCGAAAGTAGTGTTGTTGGATTTAATCCACTTACTGTTACTGCTGAAGTAACTCCTGTTGGATTGTTATCGGGTATAGCATAAATTGTATTGTTCGAAAAACTTGCTGTTTGGGTTACTGTTCCATTGGATGTAGCAACTGCATTTAATTGAACTGTTTCACCTGGACAAATTCCTGCTGGTGTTGCAGTAGCTGAAACCGTTAATGGATTTACTGTAACAACTTTTGGAGAAGATGTTGTAGGGCAACTAGAAGTAGAATTTACTGTAACGGAATACGAACCACTTTGCGAAACTGTTATGGCCTGTGTTGTTGCACCATTCGACCATAAATAATTTGCACTTGCAGATGATGTAAGTATTACACTTCCACCTTGACAAAATGTGGTAGCACCTGATGCAGTAACAGTAGGAACAACACCATTTTGTTGCGTTAAAGTAATCGGAACCGCTATCACATTATTATTTTCATTACTCTCTAAAAAGTATCCTTTAGGATCTAACTGAACAACAACCCAATATTGTCCATTACATAATCCTGGAGGAAGATTAATCCACATTCCATCTAATGATTGATAATATATATCGGTATATCCAGAAGAAATTCCTTGTATTGTAGGGGAGCATCCATAAGCGCCACCACCTAATCCGAAATTCGGAAAATTGCTATTCGTTAAAATATTATTTACTGAATCTACACAATGACCATTATAGGTTGAGCAACTACCATAATCCATTAAACAAAAAGCAAGCTTCGAACCTGTTCCAACAATTGGCCACGTCAACGGATCGGGATTAGTTGTTGCTGTGCGTAAAGTATAGATACCCCAATCGTCAACGTGCATGTGACCATGTGAAGGATGATAAGTCATACTACCTGCGGGACGATCATAATACGTCATCGTATTACCATTCTTATGATAGATACGTTGATTTACTAATTGTTTAAGAGGATCTCCATTCGGACAAACAAAACCAGAAGCTGGGTTAACAAAAGTATCTGTACCACAAATAATTGTATTTATAGCGCGCACTTCTAATGGGCCAAAACCAATATTTGGACTCGACACTGAAATACGTAAACGACCATCATTTCCACTACATCCACCAGGACAAACTTGTGGGTATTCGATATAACCACTTGTTCCATTCACCAATAATGTTGGACGACCAACAATAATATCAGGTAATAAATCACAATTTGTAGTACCGTCCTTGCAATTACAAGATGTTGAATTGTTTGTAGTGCACTGCGCTGCCATCAGAAAGGGCATTAACATTGAAATGAATGCGAGTAATAGTTTTTTCATAGACTTAAAATATAATTTTGTTTTGTGTTTTTAATGATAAGTTAATAGAAGACCACCAATAATTGATATGGAATTTTTAGCCTCTTTTCTATTAGATAATCTGTGTTTAAATCCATCAAATTGGATTATTCTCTCAAAGGTGAGTAATGATTGGCAAAAAGCAATGAAATATTAGGCAAACTGACCTAAATAGTTGGCGAAATTAAGGTTTTTCATTGTGATGTTTATAAGAAAAATGTAGAAATCTTGCTACTTGCTTTAGGCGATTTGTTTTTGGAACTTAATTTATTAAAAAACTACCGTAACATTTGCGTCACTTTGAGTGTGAATTTTCTAATATACTGCTGGTAATCAGTTCCTGTAGCAGGTCCTGAAAATCCAGCATGCACTTCTTGAACTTTGCCATTTCGATCAATAAAAATACACGTAGGAAAGCTTATGAAATCCTTCAATTGCGGGATTGTTTTTCCCACATTTTCTTTTCCTGAAACGCCAGCTATTAATAATGGATAGTTTACATCATAACGTTTCGCTATACGCTTGACATTCAAACTTGCTTTTGCAAACTCAGGGAATCGTTCGAATGCCAATCCAATTATTTCTAATCCTTCCTCATGATGTTTTTTGTAATATTCAGATAAGAATGCAGTTTCATCCATACAGTTTGGACACCATGATCCCATGATCTGAATGATTACCACTTTATTTTTAAAACGCGAATCACTTAATGAAACTAGATTGCTATCAACATCAGGAAATGTAAAGGCTAATGTACCTTCAACATGAGAAATAGTTTCAGGATTTCGCAATTGAATAGTATCATTCCGCTTTGCTTTCCATGAACCCTTGTAAGTTAATCCCGACCATTGCACTCCATGGATATGATCATTGGTAACATGCGATTTATATAACCAACAATGTGATCCATCAAATACACTTAGCATTAATGAATCGCCATTTACAATGCCTTCTAAAAATCGATGATCACCTGTTTCTGTTAAAAATGTTCCACTAACTTTTTCGTCAATTTGTTTGAACACGCCAATCGCAAGTGATGAATCGGGAGTGCCTTCATCAAACCAAACCTCCCATCTTCCACTCACATCAACAGCAGGTTTTTTTGTAATAGGAAATCGATTCGCATTATTATATTCCGCTTCAAAAGGAATCGAAGGATTTCCTTTTCTTCCATAGTTTATCCAAATACCATTCATCGTTTTGTCCGAAATTTTTACTCTAAATTCGGAGTCAAAAACAGGAATGCGAATGAATAAAGAATCTCCACTCGCTGTAACTTCATCACATTTAATTCTTTCTTCTGCATTATGAATGATCATCACAATTTTACCATTCACTTTTTGTAAATCAAAATTAAATGGCAGCTTTTCACCTGGTAATGATAACATCCCTAACCAGATTCCAAATAAAAGTTGTAGTGAATTTACCATAGTTAATGGAAGATAGCATTGATATTAAAATTGGTAGGATCTGCAAGAATTACCTTTTGTGAACCAATGACAGTATATCCTTTCCATGGTTCATATTGTAACTGCTGACTAGATTGGTAATAGGCATTTTTTCTCTCGATACTTATCTTAACCATAAAAACCGTATCAGCACGAAATATCACTTCTAATTTCCGTACTGAAAGTTTTGGTTCCAGTGCATCATAGATGAGGTACTTTTGATTGGATAAATAAAATGTATCTGCTTTATATGATTTTTTCCATGCTGGCTTATTCAAATCACAGTCTTCGAAAGGACGTAATTCTTTTTTCCAATCTACAGAAACAATATTTTTACTTTCTTCTTTATGATCTCTCATAATACTTTTTTGCAGATGAATATTATTATTCTGTAATGCTTCAGCTTGCTTAATGAAATATTCTTTCACCTGAAAAAATTGATTCGATGTTTTTATTCCTTCTGAATTATTGCAGGAGCTGAAAACTACCCAAATAAAAATTATTGATAATCGCATAATTAAATCTAGTGTATTAATCCTGATGATTGAGCACGTTGAATATATTTCATGGCTTCAACACTATCACCAAGCATTTTTAAGGTGATGCCATAGTTAAGTGCAGCTTTCATATTTTGTGGATCTGCAATAACAGCTTTCTCAAACCATGGTTTTGCCGAATCTGGTTTTTGCATCGCTGCATAACAATTTCCAATATTATTTAATGCATCTCCATAATCGGGATGACTAATTAATGCATTTTTATAATCAATAATTGCCTTGTTAAAATCATTTGCTTTTGCCCATGCATTACCTCTGTTATAATATGCTTTGTCAAAATCTTTCTTCAATTGTAATGCTCGATCAAAGGCTTTTAATGCAGCTTCTAAATTTCCTGATTCACTTAAATATAGTCCTAAATTATTATACGCATCTGCGGAGGTAGAATCATAATGAATTGCTTGTTGAAGATCAGCAATAGCTTTGTCGTATTGTCCTGCCATTCCATAAGCAATGCCGGAGCTTGTAAGGTGATCCGCATCATCAAATGGTTTGTATGCTCGAGCTTGCTCGAAAGCCATTACAGCATTTTTGGCGTCTTCTTTTTCTTTGTAGGCAATCCCTAAATGATACCACGCATCATTATAATTTGGAATAATACTCACTCCCTTTTTTAATTGCTCTATTGCTTGATCTAAATATTGCTGCTTTACAGTAAGGTCTTTTTCAATTAAGGCTTGCTCAATTAAAATCGCACTTCCATAAGCATAACAAATACGAGCTGAGTTAGGAGATGTTTTAGCATCTTTTGCTAAAAGGGTAAGATTGTTTTTCCAATCAGCATTTCGAGCTATCGTTTTAGCACTAAATAAAAATAATATTATTGCGAATGGAACGAGCAATAAAGTGTTACTTTTAAAATCACTTACTGTCAATTCCTTTTTTGTTTTACTTGATTTTTTTGAGATTAAACTAGATGCAAGAATTGCAATTACAATGCAAAAGCCTAGTGAAGGAGTATATAAAAATCTTTCCGCCATTGTGGCTTCTATCAGGAAAAAAATATTGGAAACTAAAATTACCGTTCCAATGAAAAAGAGAATCCCAAATGAAATCATGGTTCGCTCTTTAAATTTTACCAACGCATAAATAAATAATCCAGTAAAGGTTAGCAAAGGAACAATGGCTTCCATACTGCTGATTTTAACAATAGGAATTGTGTTAAAAGAATAATCGAAAACTAAATGTATCGGAAAAAATAATAACCATAAATATTTTCCAAGAATGAATAATGCAGTTGCAAATCTGTCGATGGAACTTGTTGATGCCAGAAGAGAATTATTGATCAGCAACAGTTGAAAATCGGTGCTGATTATTGTCCCCAGAACAAAATGTCGGATGATAAAAAAGATAATAATTACACCAATGAATGGGAGCATTTTCAACGCAATTTTTTTTACATCTAATTTTTTTGAACACCACAATACGAGAGGAAAAACACCAATCCATGTAATTGAGCTCTCCTTAGAAAGTAAGCAGAGAAAATAAACGAATGCCGATATGATGATCCATTTCATTTGATTGGATGAAACATATTTCAACAAAAAGTATACGGATGATAATCCGAATAATAAACTTAAAATCTCATCACGACTTTTAATGTTTGCTACAACTTCTGTATGGAGTGGATGCGCAATAAATAATAACGTAGCGATAAGCGGAATTAATGGATGCTGAGCATGTAATAATTTTTTCATTACTGAAAATAAAACCACGGCAGTTAGCGCATATAGCAAAACATTGATGCTATGATTTAACATTGGTTTTCCTGGTGCAATCTGCCATTCAATAGCAAACATCGCCACTGAAAGTGGACGGTATAAACCTTCTTTACGATTCCAAAATCCTGCTCGATAAGGAGACGTAAAAATCTTTCCTAAGGAACTAATTCCTGCTGTAGTATATTTATTGCTTTTCAAAACTGTTCCATCATCAACAGTATAATCTGATTTAATAGTATTTGCATAAAGCAAGAATGCGAAAGCTGCAACGATTAAATAAATCCATTTCTGTTGAATAGGTTTTACTTCCGGCACACTACTTTTCGGTTGGGCGGGAATTGGTCTTTGTGGTTTTTTCTGCACCTGTCAAAGATAGTAGATATTGAATTTCTAATGCAAATAAGAAAGGCTACCCTCTCAGGTAGCCTTTCTTATCAATCTATATTTTTTAATTATTTACAGCAGTCTTTCATTTCGCCTTTGCATTGCATTCCATGTGCTTTGCATTGTTCCATGCATTCTTTGGAACAACCTTTAGAGCAATCATGATTTTTCATATCACCTTTGCACTGCATTCCGTGTTCTTTGCATTCTTTCATTTTTTCTTTTGAACAACAATCGCCCATCGCGGCTTTTGAGCAAGCATCATGTTTCATGGTGCATTTGCCGTTCTCCATCTTTAAACAATCAGTACTATCGCATTTGCCTTCAGCAATCCATTTGTTGCACGTTGCTGTATCGATCACACAGTTGCCTGCTGAGTCCATCTCACAGCTCATTCCCATCTGCATATCATGACCCATCATACATTCTGTATTGGCTTTATCCTTACAGCAATCAGAACCCATCATATTCCCTTCATCCCCACCAGTTACCGCAATATAAGGAGCGATAACCAATGAAACAATCGACATTAATTTAATTAGAATATTCATTGACGGACCAGAGGTATCTTTAAATGGATCACCAACAGTATCACCCGTTACAGAAGCTTTATGTGGCTCCGATTTTTTGTAAAACATTTCTCCATTAATCATCACTCCTTTTTCGAATGATTTCTTTGCATTATCCCAAGCACCACCAGCATTCGATTGAAAAATCCCCATCAAGACTCCACTTACAGTCACTCCGGCTAATAAACCACCTAAAACCTCAGGGCCAAAAGTGAATCCAACTATTAAAGGAGTAATCAAAGCAATTGCACCAGGCATTAACATTTCTCGAAGTGATGCTTTAGTAGATATGGCAACACATTTTTCATATTCAGGTTTTGCTTTGTATTCCATAATTCCTGGAATCTCGCGAAATTGACGACGAACTTCTTGAACCATGTCCATAGCTGCTTTACCAACAGCTTGGATACATAATGCTGAGAAAATAAATGGAATCATTGCACCAACAAATAATCCGGCAAGTACATTCGCCTTGTAAATATCGATTGCATGAATACCAGCTATTCCAACAAAAGCCGCAAATAATGCTAATGATGTTAATGCAGCAGAAGCTATCGCAAATCCTTTTCCTGTTGCAGCAGTTGTGTTTCCAACAGCATCTAAATTATCGGTACGCTCACGAACCTCTGGAGGTAGTTGACTCATTTCAGCAATACCACCTGCGTTATCAGCAATAGGTCCAAAAGCATCAATGGCTAATTGCATCGCAGTAGTAGCCATCATACCAGCAGCAGCAATTGCTACTCCATATAATCCGGCAAAATGAAATGATGCCATAATACCAGCTGCTAAAGTTAAAATTGGGACAACAGTTGATTTCATCCCTACCGATAAACCACCAATGATATTAGTAGCATGTCCGGTTGAACTTTGTTGAATAATAGAATTTACTGGGCCTTTGCCCATGGCAGTATAATACTCGGTAACAATGCTCATAATTGCACCAACGATAGTACCTACAATAATTGCCATAAACACGCCCATCTTCGTAAAAGTTACTGTACGTAAAGTGATATCGCCATCGGGCAACATCCACATCACAACAAAGTAAGATGCTACAACAGTAATGAGCATCGAAGCCCAATTACCGAGGTTTAAAGCACTTTGAACATTTGATTTATCATCCTTAATAGAAACGAACCAAGTCCCAACAATCGAGAAAAGAATTCCTAAACCACATATTACCATTGGTAATAAAATTGGCGACATTCCACCAAAATTATCTGTTACCGTAATCTCTTGTCCTAATACCATGGTAGCTAAAATCGTTGCTACATACGAACCAAATAAATCGGCTCCCATACCCGCAACGTCACCAACATTATCACCTACATTATCCGCAATTGTTGCTGGATTACGAACATCATCTTCAGGAATTCCTGCTTCTACTTTACCAACAAGGTCAGCACCTACATCGGCTGCTTTCGTATAGATACCACCACCAACTCGTGCAAATAATGCAATCGACTCAGCACCTAAGGAGAATCCCGTAAGTACCTCGATGGAAGTTCTAACAGTATCGGCACCTAAGCCTGCAAAAATGTTTAGGAATGCAATAAATAATCCTCCTAAACCAAGTATTGCTAAACCAGCAACACCTAATCCCATTACGGTTCCACCCGTGAAAGATACTTTTAAAGCTTGTTTTAAACTTGTTCGAGCAGCTTGTGTAGTACGTACATTTGCTTTCGTAGCGACTTTCATCCCAATATAACCAGCGGTAGCCGAAAATACTGCCCCAATAATAAAGGCGATCGCTATAATCCAACTTGAGTGGATTTCTTTACCATTCACCTCGTGAATAGTGCCTGAATAAGCTAATAAAATAGCTGCGAATGTTACGAAAATACCAAGTACTTTCCATTCTGCTTTTAGAAATGCCATTGCTCCATCGGCAATATAGCCTGCCAACTCTTGCATCTTTGCATCGCCAGCATCTTGCTTACTTACCCATGCTGATTTAATGGCCATTACGATCAGACCGATGATACCAAGTAGGGGAATTAGATAAATTAAATTTTGCATAAAACTCAAATTTTTAGGGCTGCGAAGGTAGTTGTTTTGAACAAAGAGGACAAATTTTAAATTCCTAGCATATTAATACTAAGATAATTAGAATCAGAACTTTAGCCCATTTATTTGTTTATAAACCAAAATCCTAAGAGGGGATTTCATACGTAAATGACCTGAAATGGTTAGTGTTTATGTACTTTAAAGAGTAAAGTATTATTTCCTGTTTAAATAGTTTTGATTAAAAAGGCTCTATCTTGAAGTGACAATAAAAATAATTGGAGAAAGATTGGACTTTAGGAACATAAATCTAATTTTTCCGTAATATTTGTTCTCTTAATAAGCATTATGATCGTATTAAAATTTGGTGGAACATCGGTTGCCGATGCCCGCAATATCCAAAAAGTTGGAAATATAATTATCCAACGTCTTAAGAAGAATAAGAAGGAAAAGATTGCAGTTGTTGTTTCAGCAATGACTGGCGTTACGGATGAACTGATTAAAATTAGTAGGATGGCTGCTAATCATGAAGTAGCTTATACCGACCTTTTTAATAAACTTCGAACTAGACATCAACATGCAATTCGTGATTTAGGATTGATGAAAGACAAATCGGTTCACGATCATGTGGAAGAATTATTTTCTGGATTACATGACATTCTTCACGGAGTATTTTTGGTTGGTGAACTTTCGTCACGCACACTTGATTTTATTAGCGGACATGGAGAATTGCTTTGTGCTAAAATGGTTGCTTCAAGTTTTAAGAATCAAAAAATGCGCGCAGGTTTTATGGACGCACGTAATTTTATTAAAACCGATGAGACATTTGGATCTGCATTAGTTGATTTCGAATTGACAAATAAAAATTTGCGATCACATTTTCGTACGACAAAAAATGAAGTTGAAGTACTAACAGGATTCGTTGCTTCAACATCACGAAATGAAACAACAACATTAGGAAGAGGAGGTTCTGATTATACTGCTGCAATAGTTGGTGCTGCTTTAAATGTTACTGAAATTCAAATATGGACGGATGTTGATGGAGTGATGACAGCTGATCCACGTAAAGTTAGAAAAGCATTTTCAATTCCTACCATGACGTATGAGGAAGCAATGGAGATGTCGCATTTCGGTGCCAAGGTTATTCATCCGCCAACGATTCAACCAGCATTAGAAAAATCAATTCCATTACGTATAAAAAATACTTTCCGTCCTGAAGCGGAAGGGACATTAATTTCTACAAAATCAAATGGGGGTCCTTTTTTAATTAAAGGAGTTTCATCTATTGATGAGATTAGTTTGCTTACGTTACAAGGAAGTGGAATGGTTGGTGTGTCTGGAATTTCAGCTCGACTATTTAATGCATTGTCATTATCGAAAGTAAATGTAATTTTAATTACGCAAGGCTCATCAGAACACGCCATCACTTTTGCTGTTAAACCCGGTGACGCAGCGTACGCTAAAAAATCAATTGATTCGGCATTTTTATTAGAGATAAAAAATCATTTGTTAGAACCTATCAAAGTTGAAAATGAATTAAGCATCATTGCGGTGATTGGTGAAAATATGCGCAATACTCCTGGTGTTTCTGGAAGATTATTTCAAGCACTTGGAAAAAATGGAATTAGCATTGTTGCAACGGCTCAAGGTTCATCCGAATTAAATATTTCTACAGTAATTCATAAAGTTGATTTGATAAAGGGATTGAATGCATTGCATCAAACTTTCTTTTTGTCAGATGTGAAAACACTTTCGGTTTATTTGGTAGGAGCAGGATTGATTGGAAATACTTTAATCAAACAAATTGAAAAGCATAAGCAGTTTTTAAAAGAAGCACGAATGCTAGAGATAAGTGTTGCGGGAATTGCAACGAGTAAGAAAATGTTTTTTCATGCTGATGGAATTAACTTAAAACGTTATCGTGAATATTTTGATAATGATGGCGTGAAAATGACCATGCAAGGATTTATAGAACGCATGAAAGAATTAAATTTGCCGCAAAGTATTTTTGTTGATTGCACTTCAAGTGAAGATGTGGCATCGTATTATGCAAAAATTTTAGATGCAAGTATTTCAGTTGTGACTCCTAATAAAATTGGAAATGCGGGTAGCTATGCACAATATAAGCAAGTCCGCGAAATAGAACGCAAACGTAATGTTCGTTTTTTGTATGAAACTAATGTTGGAGCAGGATTACCAATCATTAGCACTTTAAATGATTTACTAACAAGTGGCGATAAAATAATATCTATCGAAGCAGTATTATCAGGAACTCTCTCCTATATTTTTAATAATTATAAAGAGGGTGTTAAGTTTAGTGACGTAGTAATTAAAGCAAAAGAGTTAGGTTATACAGAACCTGATCCTCGAGATGATTTGAAAGGAACTGATGTCGCAAGAAAATTATTAATACTTGCTCGTGAAACAGGATTAGCACTTGAGTTAAAAGATATTAAGGTGGAACAAATTCTTCCTCCAAATTGTTTAAAAGCAAAAACAGTTGCAGATTTCATGAAAGAATTAGTAGCTTCGGATGCGGTGTTTGAAGAGCGTAGAAAAAAGGCTGCAGCTAAAAACAAGCATTTGCGTTTCATTGCAAAACTTGAAAAGGGAAAAGCAACTGTTTCATTACTCGAGGTGGATACGACTCATCCATTCTATCATTTGTCAGGAAGTGATAATATAGTTTCCTTTACCACCGATCGTTATCATGATCGTCCGCTTGTTGTGAAAGGCCCTGGGGCTGGGGCAGAAGTGACAGCAGCTGGAGTTTTTGCTCAAATAATCAGTATTGGAAATTATTTCGAAGGAGGAAACTAAAATATATTATGGCAAAAAAACAATGGAGTAGTATAAAAGTTTTCGCCCCAGCATCGGTTGCGAATCTTGGTTCAGGATTCGATGTATTCGGATTAGCATTAACAGGACCTGGTGATATTATTTCTGTTGCAAATAATTCAGGAAAAGGATTAATTATAAAGGCAATTACTGGTGATAAAGGATTGTTGAGTAAAGTGGCAGAAGAAAATACTGCAACAGTTGCATTGAAATCATTTTTACAAGCAATTGGAAAACCAATATCGTTGGATGTACGCATACACAAGAAAATGCCTTTAGGAAGTGGAATGGGATCAAGTGCAGCAAGTGCAGTAGGAGCGGTTTTCGCTGCTAATGTATTGTATGGATCTCCTTTGAAAAAAGCAGAATTAGTGCGTTGGGCGATGGAAGGAGAACGAGTTGCAAGTGGTGTCGCTCATGCAGATAATATTGCGCCATCCATGTTAGGAGGATTTACTATAGTTCGTTCGATGGATCCATTTGAAGTAATACAAATTCCAGTCCCTAAGCGAATGTATATTGCTTTGGTGCACCCGTATGTACACGTGAGAACTAGTGACGCCAGAGCAGTTTTGCCAAAAAATATTTTACTCAAAACTGCTATTAGGCAATGGGGAAATACTGCTTCGTTAATTGCTGGAATGTATTCCAATGATATTGCATTAGTAGGACGATCGATGGAAGATTTTATCATCGAACCTGCTCGTAAATCATTGATTCCTTTTTATGAAAAAGTAAAAGAACAAGCACTGTTGAATGCGGCCTCGGGATGTTCCATTGCAGGAGCTGGACCATCCATAGTAGCAATCTGTGATGGATTATCGATCGCTAAAAAAGTAGGTGACGCTATGCAGGATGTCTTCAATAAAAATAAAATAAAATCACAAGTTTATATTTCTCCCATCGATTTAAAAGGTGCGAGAGTGCTTAATAAAAAATAGTTTGTATGAAGTATTATTCTACCAAAAATAAAAATAGTTTTTATTCCTTACGTGATGCCGTTATCAAAGGTTTGCCTGATGATAATGGATTATTTATGCCAGAGTCGATTCCTGTTTTGCCGAAAACATTTTTTGATAATTTAAAAGGAATGGATATTCGGACTATCGCTTACGAAGTTGCTAATGCATGGTTTGTGAATGATGTTCCTGCAAGTGAATTAAGGTCGATGGTGGGGGATGCATATCCCTTTGATGCTCCATTAATTTATATTGATGATGAAACATATATTCAAGAACTTTTTCACGGACCAACCTTAGCCTTCAAGGATTTTGGCGCTCGGTTTATGTCGAGGTTAATGGGTTGGATGGTGAAAGATGAAAAAGAAAAATTAACCATATTGGTCGCAACTTCTGGCGATACTGGAAGTGCCGTTGCTAGTGGCTTTTTTAATGTTCCAGGCATTGAAGTTATCATACTTTATCCTTCAGGAAAAGTAAGTGCATTGCAAGAAAAACAATTAACTACATGGGGTGGAAATATTCGTGCAATTGAAGTAAATGGGACTTTTGATGATTGTCAGTTAATGGTGAAATCTGCTTTTTTAGATCCCGAATTAAAAAGTAAATATCAACTCACTTCTGCAAATAGCATAAACATTTCACGATTGGTTCCGCAATGTTTTTATTACTTTAGAGCAGCTGCTCAATTAAAACATCTGAAGACAAAATTTTCGTTTGTTGTTCCAAGCGGAAATTTTGGAAATCTCACAGCCGGATTATTTGCTCAACGGATGGGTTTGCCGATTCATAGTTTTGTTGCTGCAACAAATGCTAATGCGGTAGTTCCTGAATATTTATCAAGTGGAAAGTTTGGACCTAAGAATTCTGTGGCAACAATTTCAAATGCAATGGATGTTGGTAATCCCAGTAATTTCTGGCGCATGACAGATTTATTTCACGATTCTGTAGAAGAAATGCGTAAAATGATTTCTGGTTATTCTTACAATGATTCTCAAACACGAAGTATGATGAAAGCTGTTTACGAAAGTAATCATTACATCGTCGATCCGCATACTGCTATTGGTGTTTGTGCTTGGAGAGATCATCAGAAAAAAAATGTAATTGCTAAGAGTACTACCTCAAATTCACACTTAGGAATTATTTTGGAAACAGCTCATCCAGTAAAATTTCTTCCTTCTGTAAAAGAAGTTATAGGTTTTGAGCCAGAAATTCCTTCACAACTTTTAAGTGTTATTGATAAAGAAAAAGTTGCTGAAAAAATGGATACAGGATTTAATAATTTAAAAAATTATTTGATGTGATTTTTATCGGTCCTGAGTAGAAAGATTAGATTAAAAATTTCTATTTATTGCTATGAATAATTTCTTTTACTTTGTCTTCTAATACTTTTTGTTTTGGTAGATGTAATTGATATTTAGAAACGAATATTTTATTGGATAAACCTCCAGTAGCATACTTTACCAACAGTTCATGTTTATCTGCTGCGATAATAATTCCTATGGGATCTTTGTCATCTATGGAATTTTCTTCTTCTTTAAAATAATTTAAATAAAGATTCATTTGTCCAATATCTTGATGCTTTACTTTTTTAGCTTTAAGATCAATAAGTACAAAGCACTTTAAAATGCGATGATAAAATACTAGATCAATAAAAAGGTGCTCATTGTCAATGGTAATTTTAAATTGTTTTGCAACAAATGTAAATCCCTTTCCTAATTCTAATAAAAATTCTTGTAAATTAGTTATTAGTTTTTTTTCAAGTCCTCTTTCTTTTAAAATGGCATCTTTTGGCATGTTTAGAAACTCAAACACATAAGGATCTTTAATTGCATTTTTTGATGAATTTATTGAATGCCCATTTTCAGCTAATTTCAAAACGCCTTTTTTATCTGTACTTAACGCTAATCGCTCAAATAAGGATGAATCAATTTGTCGTTTTAATTCTCTTACCGACCAATTTTCTTTTATACATTGTTTTAAATAGAATTTCCTAGATAAATCATTTGTAACAGTCAGTAATTCAGCGTAATGACTCCATCCCAATTTTCCAGACGTCTGGAATATTGGGAACTTCAAATAGAATTGTCTCATCAAATAAATATTACTTTTACTAAATCCTTTTCCAAATCTTGCTTTTAAATCAATGGTAAGTCTTTCTAAAAGTGCAGTTCCATAATCAGCTTTGTCTTTACCACCTTGTTCGAATACAATAATATACTTACCAATTTGCCAGTTTGCTATTAGTAATTCTTGTTGAACTAAATCCATCGCATTCTCCTTTGCATTTTGCAAAGTAGTTCCAATATTGTTTAGCAGTTCGTCATATTTATTCTTTTTTGTTTTCATTTGATTTTATTTTTAGAAAGAATTAAAAGAGATTTTTTCACACTTGTATTAGTTAGCAATAAATTGGTTGTAAATTAATAGGTTATCATTTGTATTTCAATTGACCTTCAAAAAACAAAAGCCTCCCATCTTTCAGGGAGACTTTAACATACAGGCAGGATTTTTTTTGTTTAAAATGTATTACACGATCTCCCCATTTTTATCACCAAATAAAATAAGGTCGTCAACTTTAATTTCAGTAATAAATTTATCTTGTCCGTTTTTATCTTTGTAATTCCGATTAACGATCATACCTTCAATGGCAAGTTTACTTCCTTTACGAGTAAAATTCTCTAGTACTTCTGCAAGCTTCCCCCAAACAACCAGATTATGCCATTGCGTTTCTTGAACCTCATTTCCCTTTTGGTTGATCATTGTTTCGTTTGTTGCTATCGTTACTCGAGCCATTTTTTTACCGCCATCCATGTGTACTATTTCAGGATCTTTACCCAGGTTGCCAATTAACTGAATTGAATTTTGCATGTTACTCATCTTTGTTTCTTTTTTAATTGTGATTAATATAACGAAATTTTTTGAAGCGCTTCTTTTCGTTGGAAGGGCAAAGATGTAGGTGCCAATTATTTTTATTCGGTTGTTAGTCGTTTACTTTCGGAAGTAATTATTTGTTGTCGTTTGTAAGCGTTTCTAGTCGATTGAACGAAGGTAAAAGTGTCAAACTGACTATTCAAGAGCTCATATTACCTGTTTACCTATTTCAAATGAACTTTCACATCTCTTCATTTGCTTAATCTTTGCCTTTTTACTACTTTTATACTGTATGAAATTCTGGCAAAATCGTATTTATATTCTTTTATTTTTATCATTCTTGATGACAAAGGCGGTAGCCATACCTTTTGGGAGTTTGAATATGCCTGTTCAATTTATTATTGAAAATGGTGATTTTACAAATAGCACTGTTAATGTCAAAAAGAATGGGGAGTTGGTATTGAGTATGCTTGGCGAAAAAAACATGCGTCTTAAATTGGAATATGGAAATGAGTATTTACTTTCTTTCAGTAAGCCAGGATATATCACCAAGAAAATTGAAGTCAAAACGAATGTAGCAGTAGAGCATGGCAAACAAGGTTTTGAACCCTACAAAATTGGAGTACGACTTTTCAAGCAATATGAAGGAGTAAACATTGTGGTTTATAATCAACCTGTAGCTATTGTAAACTATCAAGCACGTATTGATGCTTTTGGTTATGATGTTGATTATACAAAATCGATTTTATCGGAACTTACAACTACAGAAAATATTTTAGAAGCAAAAGCGGCGGAGGAGCGTGCTCAACAAAAAGAAGCTTCTGATAAATTAAATGCTTCATTAAAAGAAGAGAATTCTAAAAGAAAAAATAATCCAAACACCGTTATTTTCAATAGCCCAATCGCAGAAATAAATTTTCCTGTAGAAAATCATTCTGTACAAAGTGGAACTCCACAAAGTGATAAGCCCAACGAGCATCCTTTCAATGCTGGTGAAAATATAAAGCCAAAGAGTAAACAATTAGTAGGGGAAGATCCCCAAAAGTTAGCCACCAATATTGATGGTGTAGAACAATTGTTTTCTAATCCTCCAACAGGTGGAGAAGAGATGCCAAATGAAAAAATTGCAATTCAACATGATCAAGATACGGTACATTTTTCTGAAAGTAAAAACATTAATGATTTGCCTATCGTTCATTTTAAGCGCGAAAAAAGTGCATCTTTAATTGAGACAGATTCTTCTATTGCACCATCAGAAAAAAAAAGGGAAGCAAATAGTAAATCTGATAAAGGAATTGAATTTCATAAAGTGATAAATACGAAGAAAGCTGGAAATGAATCCGCTTCAACACCACTTCCTCCATACACTACTTTTAATCGTACGATTGAAAAGAAAGTGGAATCAAATCGTATTATTACTACCATACGAATTACCAATGGCGATCACACAACGGAATATCGTCACATCGTTTATAATTGGGGAGGCGAATATTTTTTTGTAAATAATTCAGAACCACTTTCACCTCATCTTTTTGATCTGTATACAGGACAATAATTTATTCTGTAATTTTTAAACCTAACGGCTGACCTTTCGCTGTTTTTTTTCTGAATTTCCCTAAAGTGTAATACAACATAGGAAGAAATAATGCCGCAGGTGCAATCCAAACAATTACAGGTGGATTTGTATGTATATTCTGCACTAAAAATGCTGTTAATGTTGCGATATAAGCGCCCATCATGTTCCCAATATGTATCAGTAACCAATGATTTTTTTCGGTGGGTGGAACACGAAAACTTTTGAAATTTCTATAAATACCTCGCAGCATAATCGAACCAAAAAAGATAGCTGCAAAACCAAAACTATTTTTCGCAATAAACACAATCCATAACCCCCAAATGAATAAACATAATCCAGAAATAGAAGAGATCCACAAAATTATCCAATCAATTTTTTCAGGACGCTGTCCAAGATGCAATTTCTTCAGCTTTAAAGCTCTTACCCCTGTACTTATTAAGTAAAATGTTAAAGCTGCAATCATCAACAAAAACCAGTTCTCTTTATAAAACGCCATATAAATTGAACTCACCACAATCACCATCATCGAATAAAAATAAATAGTACCACTACGTCGATGTAGCGTTCCACCATTTTGATTGAACATTGCAACGGGTCCTGAAAGAAGTGCTAATCCGCCTGCCACAATATGTATGTTACGAAGTATAATAAAGAGTGTTTCCATATCGCTAAAATTTATGGTGCAAATAAAGTCGCTACAAAAGAGTTAAGCAAGTACTTAGGGCTGAATGGTAATATTAGGGATGGAAAAAGTATTTTAGGGATGAATGGAAAGATGAATTCGGAGGGTTTTATCTTATTCGAATTTTATCTCGCCAGCCGTTGTCCAATCTCTAAATTCAAATTGCGAGAAACTGGGATTTGAAAATCGCAATTTTCTATTAGTAGTCGATAACCTTGCGAATTGCCAGTGATGGATTTTACCATATCGAGATTTACAATCCAAGCTCTATGACACCGATAAAACGCAGTGTATGCTTTCAAATCGTTTCGAGCCTTTTTAAGGCTAGAACGAATCAGTTTTTTTTTCACCTTTCCATTTTCTAAATAATGAACTTCAATATAATTATCTGCTGCATTAATAAACATTAAATCATTAGCGGGAAGCATCATATTGTCACGCGGATTTTCTGCACTAAGCATTATCATCTCCTCTTTAAAGGCATCCAAACGTTTCTTGTAATTCATCATTTGACTTAATGCACGCGTTTCCTTTAAATTTTTTCGAAGTAAAGTGTTCTGCTTAATGAGAACTAAAGCGAACACTGGAAGAACAGCAACCATCAATGTCATTAATTGAAAATGTATAAGCCATTGTAGTGTGAAATTAGTTCTCCAATGCCAATAGGTATAGAATGCATTTCCCAATCCTATTGTTGAAATATTCCAAAGGATGTATAAAATTTCCTTTCCAACGATCCATTTTTCTTCTCTGAATATCGATGGAAATAAAAATGGAATCACTATTAAATCTATAAATAAAATGCTGCTACAAATTAATCCGTAACCCAACAGAATAATATGAGCGGAGTCGCTAGGGAGTGTGTTTAATTCAAATGGTCGAAAGAAAAATAAAAAAAGATAAACAAAAATACCCATCCCTAAAATGATAATCCACCTACGTTTAGGTGAATCATAAATAGGGTAAGGTTGGGATAACAGTCCCCTCATATAAAATTAGTTAATTGGAGAAACAATCTATCACTGAATATAATTTCTTTGAAAAAATCGATTATACGAATCAATTAATTTGTTGCGCGAAAGTTGAACAAGATTATCTTGAGAGATAATTACAAACTTCACTTCCGAATCTTGAATTTTGTTTAACAATCCATCCTCATTCATCACCCCAATATAATAATTCATTGCGGCTTCTTTATCTTTAAAAGTAAGTACTGAAATATATTGAAACGTTAGATCAAGATTTCCATTTGTGATAGCATAATTTTCTTCTTGAAAATTTACCGTGTTATAAGCTTTCAATTTTGAAATTATATCAGGAGTATTTAACGCACTATTTTTATATAGTATCATAAAATACTGCGGTGATTCTGGCTTGAAAGTAAATATTGCAGAGGAATCAATAACATTGGAAAGAGCCTTGGAGGTATCTGGAGAATCACTACGATGTTTGATATATTCTAAAATTTCATTCGCTCGAATACTTACTGAATCTTTTGGATACGAACGAACGACATCTTCTAATGATAAAACAAAATCGGCTACTGGTTTTGTTTTGCCAATGGCTAAAGCCTTGAGATATGAAAATTTAGGAGCAAGTTTATTTCCAGGAAATAATTCATCAGATTCAGCTTTTCTATTAATCACCAATTCATATTGTTCATTGGTATATGAACGATAAGTGTTTTCATAAAACACTTCCAGGACAGCAGTTTTTTTCTGAATCTCTTTGAAAAAATTGGGGTTTAAAATTAATTTACTGTATTCCGATTCTGGAAAATTTGTTATAAGATAATCTTTATAAAAATTTGCTTTCACAGTGTCTTTCATCAACAAATATGTTCGATACAAATTATAATAAGAGGGAAGCTTATATTTATTATCAGGAAAGCGCATATCTAATTTTTCAAAACTATTTACACTCTCAGGATAGTTACTTAACTGTTCACGATAAATAATTCCTGCGTTATAATATGCCTCAATAATCTTACTGTTTGATTCTTTAATTTGTTGTGCTGTGGTTGGGATTTGCCCTAGGTAAGCATCTTTACGATGGTCACCATCTAACTTAGAAATCGAATCACTGAGTACATCATTCTTTTTTGAGATGCTATCAATTGCATCCGTTTCTGAAGATGTTGCACCATCAATCTCAATGGTTTTCTCACTTCGTCTCCAATTGTCCTCCTGCTTACGTGTGCCCCACTTTTTTAAGAATTCGTTAAACCCAAAACTAATTGCCGATTGATTATAAAAATACCAAGCACCTTGTGTTGTACTTCCCGCAGGAGTTAAACTTCGTGGTTGACTTTTTAATTGTTTCTCTTCTATTACTTGTTGTTCTTCTAGCTTCTGTTTTTCTTTTACTGCAAGTGCAATTCTTTCCTTTTCTGCTTTCTCAAATGAGATTAAAGAATCAATTTTTGTTTTGCGTTCTTCAGGACTTAACGATGCTAATCGTTGCAAACTGTCTTCAAGAACAATAACTTTTAAATTACGTACTAATCTATCTAAGCTATTTCTTTTTTCTTCAATGTCAATGTAGTCAGGATGATCTTTACTTAAGTTGGTAAGGCAACTATCATAATACGCTGCAGCGGGCATATACTCTGGACGTTTAAGAAAAATATCAGCAAGTTCTAAATAACTTAAAGCGCTTTGTGCTGTATTGCTTGATCCCGTGCGTAATGATTTGTTTAAATACGCAACAGCTAATGATTCATCTTTTTCCTGACGAGCCACACCTGCTAATGCATAATATATTTGATCACGATACTCTTTGTTCTTTTCATCCTTTAACATTTTATTTAACTCACGCTTTACTACATCTCCGCTTCCGCTTTTAATATCATAACAACGAGCACGATTGATACGCGCATTGAATGCCATTTCATAACTTGGGTTGAGCTTAATAACTTTTTGATAAGCAGTAAATGCACTATCTAAATATCCTTGCTTTTGATAAAGTTGTCCAAGTATAAAATTATAACGTGCACGATCATCTTTTTTTGATGCTGTTGCCGAAGCAGCAGCTAATGCCTCAATCGTTCTTGGAATATCATTTCTTAGCCAGTGGTACTGAGCTAATGTTGCATTGTAATCTCCTTTCATTTCGATTGGAAATTTTTTATCATTTTTTAGATAATCAAGCAAATAAACTGCATCCGTCGTCTTTCCTAATTCAAGATACGTTTTTGTTAACCACAATAAAGCAACAGGACGTATCGGACTATTTTTGTATTCAGATGAAGTATATTGAAAAGTTTCAATGGCCGTCCAGTAATCATGTTTGTAAAACTGACATTTCCCAATTAACAGATAACAATCGTCAATCCATTTATTACGCTCAATAGTTTTCTTATCGCGCTTTCCTTTTACAACCATCGAGTTGCGCGAAATGGCGATAGATACCTTTTTGATGGCTTCGTCCATATCAGGAAAAATAGCCTTCGCTTTTGATAGATCACCATATTTAAAGATGGGTAAAATACGATCGTATTTGTCTTCCGTTCCCTCGGCCAAAGTTTGAGCACCTTGCTTCATTCTTTCACGCGCATTGAAATAAAAATTATAATGCGTAATGGTGCCGTGATAATTACGACTAACAATATTGTTCTTTTTCACGCTACATGACGACCAAATGGCCAGCCCAAGTAGAAGGAATAAAATATGAATTTTTTTCACAGATTTGGCAGAGTCGGGGGTTCAAGATTAGTTAAACAATAACTAAAAATCGAAGGTTTTAGTGTAAACAAGCAAATATCATTAATTTTTACCAATATAACTGCTGAAAAGTTCCGTTCAAAAAGGAATATTAAACAGATTTGTTAGAACAGTGCCAGTGCGTTCTCCTTTTCCGATATTTGCCGTAATGGCTACCGAAGTAAAAAAGCGTAAAAGAATTGTTAGGAAATTAAAAAGTAAATTCAGGTTTGTAGTGTTAAACGATCAAACTTTCGAGGAACGCTTTTCATTGCGATTATCACCTATGAATGTGATCGTTTTTGGAGGAACAATCGGTCTGAGTTTAATTACTATCACACTTTATGTAATTGCATTTACGCCTTTGCGAGAGTATATTCCTGGCTATTCAGATGTGACTATGCGCCGAAATCTAGTTTCCATGACACTTCGTGCAGACTCTCTATCATATAAAATGGCGGCTCAAAATAAGTTTCTATCCCAAATTATGGATGTAATGAACGATCGCATTAGTACCGCTCGTCCAACACGCGATAGTTTAGTGGCCCCACTTTATGATAGCATTAAAAGTTTGAAATCTTCGGAAGAAGACTCCCAACTAAGAAAACAAATTGAATCAGGCGATCGTTACGAATTATCATCCGGAAATGAAAAAGCTTTTTCTTCTGGAATTGGAAGCTATTCGTTTTTTACTCCTCTTAAAGGTGCTATCACTACCAAGTTTAATACTACTCAAAAGCATTATGGTATTGATATCGTCGCAGGTCCGAATGAAGTAATTAAAAGCGCTTTGGATGGAACGGTTGTAATCGCAAATTGGACCTCGGAAACGGGTTATGTTATTGGAGTTCAACATAGTAATAATCTATTCACCTTATATAAACATAATTCGGCGCTTTTAAAAGATGTTGGAGATTATGTGAAGGCTGGAGAAGTGTTGGCAATTATCGGAAATACTGGTGAATATTCTTCTGGGCCGCATTTGCATTTCGAACTGTGGTATAATGGAAGTCCTGTAAATCCCATCGACTATATTAATTTTTAGAGGTCAGATATCTAATTTTTGTAGGTAAAGACAAATAATTTACATCTTTGAACTCTATTTAATAAGCATTGAAACGTAGAATTGCCATATTAGGATCCACAGGATCAATCGGAACTCAAGCATTAGAAGTAATTGCAGCTCATCCTGATGCTTTCGAGACAGAAGTTTTGACTGCAAATAGCAATGCAGATTTATTAATTCAACAATCTATAATTCACAAGCCAAATGCAGTTGTAATTGTTGATGAGCGCAAATATTCATTCGTAAAAGAGGCACTATCTGCAGAGCCCATAAAAGTTTATGCAGGTTATGAAGCTATTTCCCAATTAATGGAAATGGATTCAATCGATATGGTTTTAACAGCGATGGTTGGCTTTTCTGGATTAAAACCAACACTTGCTGCTATCAAAAATAAAAAGCACATTGCCTTAGCAAATAAGGAAACGCTTGTTGTTGCTGGTGATCTCGTTACGAAAATGGCAAAGGAAAATAATGTGCAATTATTGCCAGTGGACTCCGAACATTCGGCCATTTTTCAATGCTTACTGGGGGAGCAACATAATCCAATTGAGAAAATTATTCTAACTGCTTCTGGTGGTCCCTTTCGTGGGATGAAAACAAATGATCTTCAAAAAATTACTAAAAATCAAGCACTTAAGCATCCCAACTGGACAATGGGAGCAAAAATAACCATCGATTCAGCAACTTTAATGAATAAAGGATTGGAGATGATCGAAGCGAAATGGCTTTTTGATCTACGTCCGGATCAGATTGATGTAATAGTCCATCCTCAATCAATTATACATAGTATTGTACAGTTTGTGGATGGCTCGATGAAAGCGCAAATGGGTCTTCCAGATATGAAATTGCCCATTCAAATTGCACTCGCACACCCCTATCGACTTTATTCGGATTTTCCACGTTTCGATTTCTTAAAATACCCTTCGTTAACGTTTGAACCTGCTGATGAAAATACTTTTACATGTTTAGGACTAGCACGCAAAGCGATGATAAGAGGAGGAAATATGCCTTGTATCTTAAATGCCGCAAATGAAATTGCCGTTGCTGCCTTTCTTAAAAATGAAGTTCGATTTTTAGAAATTGGTGAACTCATCGAACAATGTATGGATGAAATCAACTTTATAGCTCACCCAACTTTGGACGATTATTGTTTAACAGATGCTCAAACTAGAGAGTGGTTGATCGATAATTTAAGGGTCAAAAATTCGTAGCTTTGCATAAAATAATACCTTCATCAATTCCCTTACAGTTGAAAATAATTCTTTCAACCATACGTTTTCATAATTCTAATAAATAGTTCTCAAAACAAATGACTCAATTAATAATGGCTGCCCAGTTAATTCTGGGACTCTCAATACTCGTAACATTACATGAACTAGGGCACTTTTTAGCCGCTCGTGCTTTCGGAATAAAAGTGGAAAAGTTCTATCTGTTTTTTGATGCTTGGGGTGTGAAACTTTTTAGCTTTAAAAGAGGCGATACCGAATATGGAATGGGATGGCTACCTCTTGGTGGTTATGTAAAAATTGCCGGTATGATTGATGAAAGTTTGGATACAGACCAACTTAGTACCGAACCACAACCTTGGGAGTTTCGCGCTAAACCAGCTTGGCAACGCTTAATCGTAATGGTGGCTGGTGTAACGATGAATGTAATTCTAGGAATCGCGATATTCTCTTACAGTTTGCTACATTTTAAACAAGAATATCTTCCCGTAACATCAGTAAATAACGGTGAAGGAATTTATGCGTATCGATTAGGACGTGAATTGGGTTTGCAAAATGGCGATAAAATTATTGCGATTAATGGACATAAATTTGAACGTTTTGATGATGCACTTTCTACTCGTGTTTTGTTTGGTGCTACTTTAACAATAGAACGAAATGGCCAAACAATGGAAGTTACTGTACCGGATAATTTCTATAAAACAGTTGCTAAAGCTGGAAGAGGAAATTTCATCGGTGCCGGTTACCTTCAATATGTAATTGGAAACGTTAGTCCTGATGGTGAAGCGCAAAAAGCTGGTCTGAAAGGTGGTGACATTATTATTGGAATTGATGGGCAAAAAATAGCTGACTATGATGATTTGAAAAATAAATTAAGCACCATTAAAGGACAAAAAGTAAAGCTTACTATTGAGCGCGAAAAGAAAAATATGGAACTAAATTGTGGTGTTTCGGATAAAGGATTAATAGGCATTGACTTTCATGCTGCACCACTTCCAACCGATAATTATCCAATGCAAGTTTATACTTTAGGATCTGCGATTTCATTCGGGGCAAGCGATGCAAAAGAAGCCCTTGTGTCAAATGTAAAAGGATTGAAAAAGATATTTTCAGGAGATGAAAAAGCTACAGATTCTATACAAGGTCCAATAGGTATTGCACAAATTTATGGCGGTGTTTGGGATTGGGAACGTTTTTGGGGAATTACAGGACTTCTATCAATGGTATTAGCATTCATGAATATGTTGCCAATTCCTGCTTTAGATGGAGGGCATGTTGTTTTCTTAACGATAGAAAGCCTTACAGGTAAAAAACTATCAGATAAATTTATGGAACGTGCTCAAATTGTTGGAATGGTTCTTTTACTTTCATTGATGGTATTCGCAATTGGAAATGATGTTTGGAAACATGTTATTAATTAGTGTTGTTTTAACGATACTTCATTACCCTATTGAATTCCTCGTGAGGAAATCAATAGGGAATTGTTAATGCCATAAATATTTATATTTAGTCCAAATCTTTTTTTTCATTTATACTTCTTAAAAAAATAGTTTCGTAGGCAATGCTATGAAGCAACCTTTAAAAATCGTCTTGTAAAAAAATTAATTTGAATTTTATTACAAGATCATTGATATATTTGGGATAAATCGTAACGTTTATGTTTTTGTTTAAAGATTAATTTGGAATCATTTTTTTTCAATTTGCAATTGATGATATTTGTTTCAAAATAAGTATCTCCATGAAAATGAAAATCTTCCAACACTCTTTCCTAATAATTTTTATTTTTATAGTGTGTTATAGTAAGTGTATGGCTCAATTGAGTGATACCACACAACAGCATCGCATACTCCTAATACCTTTTCAGCCTGAATATTATTTAAGTGATGCCGAGCAAGATATCATGCAACAAACGCATAAAACTCCTGATGAATATCGGGCATATTTTCGTCGCATATTAGATTTAAAGATTGAAGCAACGTTGTCTACACTAATCCCTTGTAGCAGCTTGATGCAGGATACAATTCAATCTGTTAGAAATGATATGGAACGCTATTATTCAAAAGCAGCAATGAAATATGAATTTCCAATAGCATCCAAACAAATTAAATCGATGAAAAGTAAATCAGAGGGTACTTCGAAAGAAATAGAAAATCAACATAGTGCTCCACAATATGCTACCTTAAAGGGCGATTCTAAGTTCATGAATTCAACCGTTACGGATACTACATTTTTCAAATCACTTCTTACAAAATATCATGCTGATTATTTATTGTCGATAAATCAATTCGAAATAAAAACAAATTATAAATCATGTATCGATATTGCAAATAGAATTTATCGTCGAGAGTTAATGATACATTATTCATTGCTCGATGCCAATGGGAAAGTAGTTCAAGGAAATTTTGTAACAACTTATTTTCCTTCCAATTCAAATCGAGATATAGACATTGCTGAGCGTGTATTTCCAGAGATAGCTAATATGTTGAAAAGTTCTATTATAGATTTATTAAAATGAAATAATAAATATTTTTTGGAAATACTTTGAAAACAATGATTTAACTAATTTTAGTATAAATTCGATTTGGATGTATTTGTTTTTATTTTACTTTCGCTCCCAGAAATGAATAGTTAATTATGTTTGAAAAGTTACTGTTTGAAATCAAAGACAACTTGTTTCCAACTATATTGGAAAAGAGGAACCACTTCTTAGTTGTTGATCAAGACCTTTTTTTTTAAGTAGAACATCAAAAAATATAATTAAATGATACAATGTTAGGAGAAGTCAATCGTCAATAAATCGTGTTTAGTTATTTCAAAAAAACTCAATAGTTATTAACATTTAACTGTTGGTTTAACTTTCATTAAGATAAAATATTCACTTAACTATAAACTTAAATTTGAAGTTCTAAAACCTTAACTTATGAAAAAAACCTTATCAATTTTTATGACCATTGCTGCGTTGAGTTTCTCTTCGGTGGCATTTGCGCAAAAGCCTGTAAAAGGAAGTGTAACTGGAGAAGTTCAATTAAACTTTCAAACGGGTACAGCTGCAATTGGTGTTGTAGCACCATCATTAAATTTCCGTTACTTCTTAATGGATGATTTAGCGCTTCGTCTTAAACTTTCAATTACTTCTAACAAAGACAAAACTGGGGATAATGAAGACAAGACTTCAAACTTTAGTTTTGCTCCTGGAATTGAGAAGCACTTCAAAGGAACGGATAAACTTTCTCCATACATTGGAGCAGAAATTCCAATTTCTGGTGGAAAAGTTGAACACAAAACACCTACAAGTTCTACAACAGATAAAACATCTTCATTCGGTGTGAATTTCATCTTCGGTGGAGATTATTATGTTTGGCAATCAGTTTATGTAGGTGCTGAAGTTGCTTGGGGATTTTCTTCAGGAACATCAACTCCAGAGACTGGTGAAAAAACAACTTCATCAGGATTTAGATTAGGTGCTAATTCTGGTATCCGTTTAGGAATGAAGTTTTAATTTCAACAGAATAAAATAAAAGAGGCTGTCTCGTTAACGAGGCAGCCTCTTTTATTTTTCAGGAAAGCTCTTTTTTGTAACTTTGTACGAAAGGAAGGACATTCAATGTCCTTTTTTATTATTCCCCAAATGTCCGTGAGCGAAAGTTTTGAAATCAGATTACCCCACTTCGAAGGCCCCTTCGATCTCCTTCTATTTTTTATAGAAAGAGATGAACTAGATATTCATGATATTCCAATTGCAGGAATAGCAAATGAATTTTTCGAGTACATGCAGCAAATGCAATCCTTAAATATAGAACTAGCTAGTGAATTTATACTAGTTGCTGCAACATTGATGCGCATAAAAGTTCGGCTTCTTCTACCACGTTATGAAAAGGATGAGGAAGGGAATGAAATAGATCCTCGACAGGATTTAATTCGACAACTTCTCGATTATAAACAATTTAAAGCAGCAGCCGAAGATCTACGTGTAATGGAAGACGATCGGATGATGCGCTTTGCTAGAGGAAATATTCAACAAGAGATTTCTAAGCTTTCGACAACGACGGAAACAGGTTATGCTGGGGAACTTAATTACCTCACGCTCTATAAACTTATTGCCACTTTCGAAAAGGTTATGACACGATTTGATGATAGCCAAAATCGCGTCATTCATACTGTTATTCAACCTAAATATACTATTGAAAATCAACGTGAATATATCACAACCCGCTTGACAAGAAAGCCACAGTTAAATTTCATGGAGATATTTGAAGAGTGTAACAATCGTTTACATGCTGTATTCACTTTCCTTGCATTATTGGAATTATTGCAAAGTAGAATCATTGTAATATTCATGGGTGAATCTGGATATAATGATTTTGTTATATGTACTTTAGAAAGCGCACCACAACCACCAGCAAATACCAATGCAGACTGATCACCGAGAAATACTACGCCATTTATCTCCTAAACGGATCTTATGGCCGGTATTAATTGGAGTGATGGTGGCAGCTTGGCTTTTTTTTAGAGAATTTGATATCAATGCTTTTAATGCAGTAACATGGACTAATTCCACCACCTTCTGGTTATCGCTTGCCGTGGTTTCTGTTTTCATACGGGATTTTGCATACATGATTCGTATTAAAATTTTAACGGATCAAAAATTAGATTGGTATCGTTCATTCATCGTAATTATGTTATGGGAATTTAGCTCAGCACTAGCACCCGGATTGATTGGTGGAGGATTTTTTTTCGCCATCCTGATTTTAAGTCGTGAAGGAATTAATATGGGAAAAAGTATTACGGCAATATTAAATTCTTCCTTTTTGGATGGAATATTTTTAGCAGTGATGGCACCATTAGTTTATTTGGTAGCAGGGAAAACTGCTCTTTTTTCTGGAATACAACTTAATACTGTTTTAGGAGAAAGTATCTTTTATACATTTTGGGTTATCTATTTTGTAATACTTGCTTATAAATTATTTGTAGCGTATGCATTATTTATAAATCCATATTTTATCAAAGGAATTCTTATCTCCTTATTTTCTACACGATTATTAAAAAGATGGAAAGCTGGTGCGCTAGAAACTGGTGATCAATTGGTCATCGCATCTGAAGGATTAAAAAATAAAAATATGCGTTATTGGATAATTTCAATGGCAACAACATTTATTTCTTGGACGGCTCGTTATTCAATTGTGAATTGCATTATTCATGCATTTCACAATCAAGAACCGCTTGCTGATTTTGTTGTTTATGGAAAACAAGTAGTGATGGGAATTATTATTTTACTTAGTCCAACACCTGGAGGAAGTGGCATCGCAGAAGTAATGTTTAATGGTTTCTTAGGAGAATTTATCAGCAAAGGATTAGCTCCAACATTAGGATTGCTTTGGAGAATGATTAGCTATTATCCTTATCTCTTAATTGGTGCTATTCTCTTGCCAAAATGGGTGAGAGGTCACATTAAAATTGGGAAACTAAAATTGTAATAATAAAAAAGTAAAAGATTTTTTTTCGTAATTCGTAATTCGTAATTTTTAATTCACTTTAGTTGGTGGCTCCATTATAGCACCACATTTTTTGCAAGTACGTAAATCTAAATTGTCATAAAATTTATTCATCACTTTAGGAAGTTGAACAACGATATCATCTAATTGAAAATATTCTTCATAAAGTTTATGATCACATTTTTCACAAAACCACATACAGCAATCTTGTTCATGTTCTTTACGAACACGTTCAATAACTAATCCTATAGTATTTGCTTTACGTTGTGGTGAATGAGGAATGTGTGGTGGAAGTAAAAACATTTCACCTTCTCGAATTGTTATATCAACTTGTTTGCCGTCTTGAACTGTTCTAACAACTATATCACCTTCTAATTGATAGAAAAGTTCTTCACCATCTTCGTAATGATAATCTTTACGCGCATTTGGCCCGCCCACAACCATCACAATAAAGTCATCACTTACTTTAAAAAGTTGTTGATTACCAACAGGAGGTTTTAACAAATGACGATTTTCATCAATCCACTTTTGTATATTGAAAGGTGCTGCAAGTGCCATAGATTAGTTTTTTTTGCTTCACAAATATATTAAACTGTTGGCCTAAAATGAAACAAAATGAATTTCTATTCTAGATATCTGATTTTCAAAAAGGGCAAATGGGATTATTGTCCGATATTAGCCAAAATTTATAATTTATGGATTTAAATCTGGCAGGGAAAACCGCATTGGTATGTGGAAGTACACAAGGAATTGGAAAAGCGGCCGCAATAGAATTAGCAGCTTTAGGTGCAACTATTGTATTGATGGCAAGAAACGAAGAGCAACTTAAAGCGGTTTATACGGAGTTAGCAACGAATCATCAACAAAAACATAATTATTTGATTGCGGATTTTACGCAACCTCACCAAGTTTCGCAAGTTGCAAAAGCCTATATTTTGGAGGGAAATCAAATTCATATTTTAATAAATAATACTGGCGGTCCTCCAGGAGGTCCCATTGTTAATGCGACATCAGAGGCTTTCGAAAATGCATTTCAACAACATTTACTTTGTAATCATTTGTTAATGCAAGCAGTAGTAGATGGGATGAAACAAGCTCGTTACGGAAGAATAATTAATGTAATTTCTACATCTGTAAAACAACCATTAAAAGGACTTGGTGTTTCAAATACTATAAGAGCAGCAGTTGCAAATTGGTCGAAAACATTATCTGTTGAACTAGCACCATTCGGCATAACAGTGAATAATGTTTTGCCTGGAGCAACAGGAACAAACCGCTTAACAACATTGTTAGGTGCAAAATCGAAACAAACTGGAAGACCTTACGAGGCTTTGGAGCAAGAGATGCTACATGAAATTCCTGCAGCACGATTTGGTATGCCTGAAGAAATTGGTTCTGTAATAGCATTTTTAGCTAGCCCAATAGCAGGATATATCAATGGAATTAATCTCCCTGTTGATGGCGGAAGAACGGGTTCACTTTAAGTGAAATTTTTAAAATTATTTATTAGGATTAAATGAATACTAAAACGAGAAGTAGTTACTTAAAACTTATACTATTAATCATAATGGTTATTATCTATTTGATTTTTTTTAGAAAATCAAATAAGCTAAATCAACTTGGTAATTCTGATAAAATTGATCATCGTGAAAAAGAATTTAGGCATCATCATCTTTATTTTACAAAGCATGCTAGATGCAGAATGGATTGCCGTCATATCGATGAATCAGAAATAAAAGATATTTTACACGATGGTGAAATCAATTATGCTAAAAGTGAAACTAATGCAAGTCCTTGTCCTAAATACGCTTTAGAAGGAATGACGCACGATCATCAGCATGTTAGAATTATAGTAGGTGATTGCAAGACGGATGCAAGCATAATTACAGTGATAGATTTAGATCATGATTTCAACTGTGATTGTAAATAGATCACCTAGAAACAAGAAGATGAAAATGCCTATGTGACTAATTAACAATAGTTTAATTTTTTCTAGGATGATTTTTAAAAAGTCTAAAAATGAGAAGATTTGAAGTTGTTGAGATACATTTTAATAAATGGAATGAATAGGAAATGATTTAAATAATTTTTGTAAAATGAAGTATGAATAAGAAAATGTAGGAGAATTAAAATTATTTCTCATGTATTATAATGTTCTAATTTTACCATAAGATTGGAATCTATTATAGTACTCAAAGATGTAACATAATGTACTGAGTATTATAAATAGTTTAATCAGAAAAATAAAAATTGAAGGGACAATTTATGAACTCTTTAAAAATAAAATTATCATGAATCGCTTCTTCTTTTTATTATTTGGTTTATTGTCATTTGTAAATTCATCAGCTCAATCTCCTCATAAAATTACTTTGCAAGAGGCTGTAACAATGGGATTAACGAATAGCCACACTTTACAAATCTCAAAAGCAAAAATGGATGCATCAAAAGCAAAATTTCAACAAGCAATAGATCAAACGTTACCAACACTTAAATTATCGGCAGGTTATACTCGCTTAAGCGATATTGAAGAATTTAAAGTTGATTTTGGTAACACAGGAAATCCTGTTGCATTATTTCCCAACATCCCCAATAATTATTCATCTCGTCTTGCTTTAGGGGAAACTGTTTTTAGTGGATTTAGATTAAAATATGCAATGGCTTCTCAACAGTTATTACGTGATGCGTCAAAAGTGGATGCTGTAAAAGATTCACAAGAGGTAGTTATAAATGTTATAAATGGATTATTCAATCTCTATAAAATTAGTCAAACTCATCAAATTGTTAATGAGAATATTGCTCTTGCTCAAAAAAGAGTTGATGAAGCAATTAACTGGGAGAAAAACGGAATCGCAACACATAATGAAGTGTTAAAATGGCAATTGCAATTATCGAATACAGAGCTCGCAAAAATTGATCTTGATAATACGTATGAAGTTGCAAATTTTAATATGAACTTATTACTTGGATTTGATGGTAATCAAAAGTTGGATGTCGATTCACTGAGTTTGTTCATTCCTGTTACCACTGAATCCTTTGCTTTATACGATGCAGCTGCATTGAAATCACGACCAGAAATCCAATCGCTTTTATTAAAAAACGAAACTGCTTTAAATTATTATAACATTGCAAAAAACAGTTATTGGCCTATAGTAAGTGTTGGTGCAAATTATTATTATTCTCGCCCTAATTCTAGAATATTTCCTTTGGTAGATGAATGGAACTCAACTTGGGATGTTGGGATTAATTTAAATTTTGATATAATAAATTTATATAGCAATCATCATATAATTACTGAAGCACAAGCAAACATCGATCAAACAAAAGCGCAACAAGCACAGTTAAGTGATGCAATTCGAAGCGAAGTGAATCAAGCATTCATCGTATATTCTCAATCTAAAGTAAGAGAAAAAGTTTTGTTACGCACTGTTGATTTGGCTGAGGAAAATTTCCGTATTACAGAAAATAAATATAGAAGTCAACTTGTTTTGCAAACTGAATTGCAAGAGGCAGATAATGCTTTGTTAAAGTCACGTATCGAAAAAGTAAATGCTACTGCCGATACTCAGTATGCATATTATCGATTATTAAAAGCATCAGGATTGCTCTCAAAAACATATTAATCTAGTAAATACTTTCCAATATTATGTCGTCAAAGGAAAAATCAAAAAGTAAATTAATGCCCATTATTCTAATACTAATTGTATTAACTTCTATTGGTTATGGGGTAAGTAAATATATATATTCTTTACATCATGAAGATACTGATGATGCACAAATTGATGCAGATATAAGCCCTGTTCTTTGTCGGGTTACTGGCTACGTACAGGAAATTAATTTTGAGGATAATGCCCTAATAAAAAAGGGTGATACCCTTATTAAACTTGATGACCGTGACTTATCAATAAAAGTAGCCCAAGCTAATGCTGCTATTCAAAATGCTGACGCTGGAATTTCAATTGCACAAGCAACTGTTGGAACTGCTCAAAGTAATGTTAGTGTTATGCAATCAGGGATTGAGAATGCAAGAGTACGATTGTGGAAAGCGACGCAAGATTTTAATCGTTATGATCATTTATTGAAGACCAAATCAATTACGGAAGTTCAATTTGATGCTACGAAAGCCGAAAAGGAATCCGATGAAGTTGCATTACTTATAGCAAATAATCAATTGCAAGTTTCTCAAAAACAAGTGATCGCTGCTCAGCAACAAATCGCATCTGCACAAGCACAGAAAGTACAACGTAGTGCAGATTTAAATTATGCAAACTTACAATTATCTTATGCAACAATTGTTGCTCCTGCATCAGGACGTGCATCAAAAAAGAATATACAACTTGGCCAATTAGTAAATGCAGGAAGTCCGTTGTGCGTTATTGTTTCAAATGAAGGAGTATTTGTGATGGCGAATTTCAAAGAAACCCAGTTGGATAAAATGAAAGAAGGACAACATGCTGAAATTATTGTTGATGCCTTTTCGGAGAATAAATTTTCCGGGAAAGTGTATCGACTGTCGGCAGCTACTGGAGCAAAATTTAGTTTGCTTCCACCAGATAATGCAACAGGAAATTTTGTTAAAGTTGTTCAACGTGTTCCTGTGAAAATTAAATTTGACGAAAATCAACAGTTGATTAATAATCTACGACCTGGAATGAGTGTAAAAGTTTCAGTAACTATCGACTAAGGATCTATCCTTCTCGAATTATAAATACGATGGCAGTCACTGGTTTTCAAAAATGGATCATCACACTAACTGTGATTATGGCGTCTTTGCTAGAGCTCATCGATACTACGGTAGTGAATGTTTCGTTACCACAGATCATGGGAAATCTGGGAGCTACGCTTGAAGATGTTGGTTGGGTTATTACTGCGTATTCAATTGCGAATGTTGTTATCTTGCCAATGTCAGGTTGGTTATCAGCACGTTTTGGAAGAAAAAATTATTTCACATTTTCAATAATACTATTTACCGTTGCATCTTTCTTTTGTGGTAACGCACATACTATTTGGGAACTTGTTGCATTTCGTTTTATCCAAGGAATTGGTGGCGGTGCATTATTAGGAACTGGACAGGCAATTTTACTCGAAACTTGGCCAAAGGATCAACATGGAATGGCTACAGCAATTTTTGGATTAGGTGTTGTTGTGGGGCCAACTTTAGGCCCTACGTTAGGAGGATACATCACGGATCATTTTTCATGGCCTTGGATTTTTTATGTAAATCTTCCGCTAGGAATCATTGCAATGTTGCTCGCCTTACAATACATTAAAGATTCTGCTTTGCAATTTAAAAGTACTACGGTTGATTGGCTTGGAATTATTTTATTGACAGTTGGTGTTGGTTCATTACAAATAGTTTTAGAAAGAGGAGAGAGTGAAGATTGGTTTGAAACAACTTATATATCAGCGCTAACATTTCTTTCTATCATATCCTGTGTAACATTTGTGTGGCACGAATTAAGAACATCATCACCAGTAGTTAATTTACGAATTCTAAAAAATCGCTCTTTAGGATTAGGGATGCTAACAACATTTGTGTTGGGTTTCGGATTGTTTGGTTCGGTATTTATCTTCCCAGTTTTTTGTCAAAATTTATTAGGCTTCAGTGCACAACAAACAGGAATGCTATTAATTCCTGGCGGATTAGCAACAATATTGATGATGCCATTTGTTGGAAAGATGTTACAGAAAAAATTTCCACCACAAATAATGGCGTCATTGGGATTTCTAATGTTTTTCCTCTTCACTTATTTACTTTCAAAATCAAATCTTAGTTCAGGTGAAAGTGATTTTTATCTACCATTAATTATGCGCGGTGTTGGATTAAGTTTATTGTTTGTGCCCCTTACTACGTTAGCTCTTGGTAGTCTAGAACCAAAAGATATTGCTCAAGGAACAGGATTAAATAATATGATGCGACAATTAGGTGGTTCCTTCGGAATTGCAATTATTACAACGTTATTACATCTACGACAAGGCTTTCATCGAAATACTTTATTAAGTCAATTTGATATTTACAATCCTGCCTTTCAGGAAAGGATGAATTTGCTTTTGCAGAATTTTAAATCTAAAGGGTATGCTGATATGGAGGCTCAACAATTAGCTTTAAAAGCAATGGAAGGTTCAATCCTAAAACAAACATTTCTTTTGAGTTATATTGATGCTTTTTGGTTTGTGGGAATTGTTCTGTTATTGAGTATTCCAATCATTTGGCTTCAAAAGGTAAAACGCGGAGTCCCAATACCAATCGATGCTCATTGAGTAAAGCGAATTCTGTGTATTTTTGAGGCAACAATAGCAATAACATTATGCAGAAAATTCAAAATTATATTAATGGTGAATTGGTCGCTCCACAAAGTAATCAATACATCGATAATATTAATCCAGCAACGGGGAAAGTCTATTGTTATATTCCTGATAGTGATGAACGTGATGTCGAACTTGCTGTTAGTGCTGCTTCGAAAGCCTTTCCAAAATGGAGTGCAATGTCTTCCGAAAAAAGATCTGGGTTATTAATTAAACTTAGTGAACTTATCAGTCAACATATAGAACGCTTTGCTATTGCTGAATCAATTGATAATGGAAAACCCGTTTGGTTAGCGCGACAAGTAGATATTCCTCGAGCAGTTGCTAACTTTCATTTTTATGCTACCGCTGCTTTGCATCTCTCAACAGAAACTCATTCGATGGGAGATACGGCACTAAATTATACTTTGAGAACACCCGTAGGAATCGCAGGATGTATCTCGCCATGGAATCTTCCATTGTATCTTTTCACTTGGAAAATTGCACCTGCATTGGCTTCAGGAAATTGCGTTGTTGCAAAGCCTTCTGAAATAACACCAATGACAGCTTTTTTATTGTCGGAGTTGGCAATAGAAGCAGGCATTCCCCCAGGAGTATTAAACATTGTACATGGCTACGGACATAAAGTAGGAAAAGCAATTGTCTCTCATCCAAAAATTCCCGCAATTTCTTTTACTGGTGGAACAAAAACAGGAGAAGATATTGCCCGCATTGCCGCACCCATGTTTAAAAAGTTATCGTTGGAGTTAGGTGGAAAAAATCCCAATATTATTTTTGCTGATTGTGATTTTGAAAAAGCCTTGTTGACAACTGTTCGCTCTTCCTTTTCTAATCAAGGCGAGATATGTTTGTGTGGGTCGAGAATATTTATTGAACGATCGATCTATGATAAATTTAAAAACGCATTTGTTGAAGAAATAAAAAAAATAAAAGTGGGAGATCCATTACAAGATGAAAGTTGGCTGGGTGCAATTGTATCAAAACCACATCTTGAAAAAGTTTTATATTATATCGATTTAGCAAAACAAGAAGGAGGGAAAATTCTTTGTGGTGGAAATCAAATATCATTAATGGGTGAAAATAGTAGCGGTTACTTTTTAGAGCCAACTGTTATCGAAGGCTTATCGTATAATTGCCGAACAAATCAAGAAGAGATATTTGGACCAGTTGTTACAATACAACCATTCGATGAAATAGACGAAGTTTTAATGTATGCAAATAGCACGACGTATGGTTTGGCAGCAACTGTATGGACGGAGAATTTAACGCGTGCACATACTGTTGCTGCTAGATTACACTCAGGAATTGTATGGGTGAATTGTTGGTTGCTGCGTGATTTACGAACTCCTTTTGGAGGAGTAAAAAGTTCTGGTGTCGGTCGTGAAGGTGGTTTTGAAGCACTAAGGTTTTTTACAGAAGAAAAAAATGTTTGTATTCGTTTAGCTTAGAAACAATGAATACACTTCTCGCAAATAATTCTATTTGTTAAATAGGCACTATTATTTATATCGAATTTTCTAATCTAATTCTTAAAAATTAATTATCATGATTACTCTTCAAAACGATCAGATACAAATTAAGGTAAAACCTCTTGGTGCTGAACTTTGTAGTGTTTTCCGCAAAGCCAATCAACTTGAATATATGTGGCAAGCTAGTAGCAATTGGCCAAAGCATTCACCATTATTATTTCCTATCGTTGGTCAACTGAAGGATAATTATTTTAAATATAATGATCAAAAATTTGTATTGCCGAGACATGGCTTTGCTAGGGAAAAAAATTTCTCACTTATTGAACAAGGCCCAAATCGTCTTGTCTTTAAATTAACACACGATGAAGAAACATTAAAAGTTTATCCATTTCATTTTAACTTAGAAGTGGAATATGCTTTACGTGAAAATACTGTAGTTATAACTTATGTTGTAGAAAATATTAATTCAGAGAATATGTATTTTTCTATAGGAGCACATCCAGCATTCAAAGTTCCATTGATGGAAAATGAAAATTACAACGATTATAAATTGGTTTTTGATAAAGAGGTTACTGCGGATATTTGGTCTTTAGATAAAGGATTGTTAATGGATGATTCCAAAGAGTTTTTAAATAAAAAGAAGGATCTCCCACTCACTAAGGAGTTGTTTGAAAAAGATGCATTAGTATTTAAAAATTTTGATAGTGCATCAATTCAAATTCAAAGTAAAAATCATGCACATGGGATGAAATTTAATTTGAATGGACCACCATTTTTAGGCTTATGGGCGGCAAAAGACGCTAATTTTATTTGCATTGAACCTTGGCATGGTATAGCTGATTCAGTGGATTGCAACCACGAATTAATTTCTAAAGAGGGAATTATTACACTCAAGCCAAAAGATGAATTTTCATACTCGTATTCAATTCAAGTGTATTAATAATTATCGAATTATTGAAACACGACCAACGTATTCGTGCTTCATTGTGGTGAAGTCACGAATGTTTATTTGGTAGACATAAGTGTCTTCAGGAGCTTCTTTTCCATTTATAGTTCCATCCCATGAATTAATCATCGAGTCACTTGAAAATATTAATTTCCCCCATCGATCAAAAATATTTATTGCATAGGAAGTGATTCCATATCCAAGTACAATAAATTGATCATTCACTATATCGTTGTTTGGTGTAAATGCATTCGGTATATAAATTGTAAAAACATTTTTTATAGTAATGATTTGCTCTGAGGTGTCTTTACATCCATCATCACTTGTAACATATAAAGTTACCGGGTAAATGCCAGAATTTTTATAAGTATGATCCGGACTTTCAACTATGGATGTAGCACCATCTGAAAAGATCCATTTATTTATTGTATTATACGTTGATGTGTTTATGAAAAACATTTTTGGAAATAGC
The DNA here is from genome assembly GCA_025352785.1 of Bacteroidota bacterium. Classification (GTDB taxonomy): domain Bacteria; phylum Bacteroidota; class Bacteroidia; order AKYH767-A; family OLB10; genus JANXSD01. The sequence goes on along the minus strand of JANXSD010000125.1, from coordinate 6,706 downwards.
ATATCCGGTTCCGTTGGTGTATAATAAAATGAGGCCTCTGGTTTTGGAAAAACAGTAACACAATTATTTATTACAGTATCATTCTTACATCCTAAATTTGTAGTCGCAAATAATGAAACAGTATAATTACCAGAGCTGTTGTATAAGTGTGAAGGGTTATTTATGGAATCTCCCTCTCCATCACCAAATTCCCATTGTATTAATGAAATGGAACCATCTACTGAAATTGATGTATTGTTAAAGTTCACAAGTAGTGGCTGACAGCCAGATGTTGATATTGGTATAAATGAAGTAGTAGGTAAATACCACACTCTCGTAGGATGGATGATAGTATCCGCACAGCCATGAAGTGTTGTAACAACTAACGATGTAGTAAAGATTCCGGCTGCTGAATAAATGTGATTTGGATTTTTTAAATTTATTGAATCACCATCTCCTGTCATCCATTTCCATTTATTAATAGTGCTATTAATAACGGTACTTAAATCATTTAAAGTAGTTGCTGTTCCTTGGCATACTGTATCTGAATAAAATTGCGCAATTGGTTTTGCATATATTGTAATTAGTTTACTAATTGTGTCCTTGCATCCCTCAATTGATTGAACTATTAATTCAGCATTGTAGGTAGAATCCTTTGCATAATAATGGATGGGATTCGGGATATTTGTTGTTGATTGAGCATCTCCAAAGTTCCAACTATTATTTGTTATCGTGCTTCCTAGGATACTGCTGGTATCATGAAACATTACAGGGAAACCATTGCAAACTCCATCAGCAGTAAACTGGGAAATAGGATTAGGATTTATTTTAATCTTCGCACTAATAGTATCTATACAACCATTATTATTTAGCGAAAGTCGAATAGTTTTTATTCCTGCATTATTCCAACTAGTAAGGTAGGGTCCAGCTCCAATTTGAGAACTAGGATTACTAAACGACCAGTTAAATACTGTTCCAGTAAATGCTGATCCCACAAATGATATAGAACCTTTTTCTTTTTCACATAATGCAAATGGAGTATTTATTATTGCTACTGGTTGTTGATAAACATCGACAATTTTAAACGCAGTATCACGACATCCATTATCATTTATAATAAGTTGAATCGAATCTCTACGTTGAGTATTCCATTTCAAATTATAGGGTCCTTGTCCGGATCCAAAAAGAGATTGAGCATTTCCAAAATTCCAGTTGTAAATTGCATTCGTACTTGCAATACTAGTGGAACTAATAACAAGTGAATCGTTAGTGCAAAGTTTCGATACAGAAGTTATTGAAGCAATGGGATTAGGTAAAACTGTAAGGGTATCTATTACGGATGAGGTACAGCCATGATTATTGATCGTTAATGATATTGCCTTTTTACCTGGAGAATTCCAATTAGCCACGATTGGGCCAGCCCCACTTCCTTGTTGTGAAAATGGATTATTCAGCATCCAAGTGTAAACTGATCCAGCTGCGGCACTACCATTAAACGTAACAGCAATTTTGGCTAATTCGCAGATAGAAGGAGTAAATGATAACGCAGCAATCGGTTGTTGATAGGAATGGAAAAGAGTGAAAGCGGTATCAATACATCCGTTATCATTAACAATAACTTTTACGGAATCACTGAATTGATTTGACCAAAATATTTGATAAGGACCACCACCGGACCCTGAAATTAAATGTCCATTTCCTAAGTCCCAATTATATATTGAAATGGCACTTCCGGTTCCAGTATAATTTATAGTAATGGTATCACCTGTACAAAAATCAGGTATTGCACTGATGGAAGCAACGGGCAAAGCATTTATTGTTATCGGTTTTATACTTGACGTTGTACAACCACTATCAGAAACTGTCAATGAATAATTGGAGATTCCGCTACCGATGGCATTAAGTTGATAGGGTCCTTTTCCTGATCCTGAAAGTATCGTACTTGACCCAAAGTTCCATGAGTAATTTGCAGTAGTGCTAATATAATTTCCAATGTAACTTGCATTAAAAATATCGTTCGAACAAACTCTTGATGGAATTAAAAAAGTACTATTAGGTGCAGCTTTTACATGAACAACTTGATTACTTGCAGCGGAAATACAGGTACTATTTGAAACAGATAATGCTATTGGATAATTTCCTGAATTAGGATACGCAATTTTATAGGGTCCAACTCCTGTTCCTAAAATAATAATTCCTCCAGTAAAATTCCAATTATAATTTCCTGTAAGTGTGTTTCCTGAATAATTAATGTTTACCGTATCGCCTTGACATATTGAAAGTGTTGAAACAGAAAATGGAGATGTCGGAAATGGGTTTATCGTTACAACAACGGTATCATGCAAAATACAAGTCGTACCATTATCAGCAGTAACTACATAGTTATAACTTACAGGCAAAGTTGTATTGTTTGTTAACATTATGCTCGGATTTGAAATTGCTGCATTATTTAATCCTAATGAAGGATTCCAAGTATAATTCCATCCGATTGTTGATGCCCCACCAATAAAAGAATTTAAATTAACACAAGCATTCAAATCAATTCCTGCAGTAACAATCGGTGTCGATGACAAACTTCCGGCTTCAATAAACACTCCTGAATTAAGCGCAGAATCAGCGCCATCTGCAATCGCAATTTTTAAATGGTAGGTAAGACATTTCGTTACAAATTTTTCTGCTGTAAAGATGGTTGTTAACCCATCATACTGAATATCTATACCTCCAGTATTGTCGATGTAAAAAGCAGCATTAGCTAGGCCACAATTTGTGCTGGGTGGCCCATTGATAGATGTGCCAATACTCCCATTATTAATAGTATTTATTGCAACTGGCGATGTGGTACCTGGAATCAATGCTAAATTTGATTTCCCAACTATGCCTGGGCCACTAATAAAAAATCCAAATAAATCATTGAACTCCGAACATACGTATTCAGGATATTCTTCACTCGCAAAAACATAACGAAATGTTAGTGTATCACTTTGTGGTATAAAATCAAATTCTAAAACGGCTGCATCAAAAGTTTGTATTCCTGTAAGCGATTCAAGGTCACTATCACCAATGGAATTAAAGGCCGTACTCGAAGCATCATCATTGTTTGGGCCAATTGATTGTACAGCTTCACCAGTAGTAAGTACAATTCCAGAATTAAGACCTAAAACTGTTCCTGTAGAGCTAAAACTCCCTGAAGCAATTGGCATTCCAACATACGAAGCATTAAAAACAGTGACGCCAGGACCAGCAATTATCGTAGCCATCTGATACGCAGAAATGGATGGTGTTACTGTTAATTGAGCATGACTTTTCAATCCGCAAAAGCAGAGGATACAAATTACATAATAAAAAAAATAATTTCGTTGAAACATGATGACATTTTCTAGCTGATACAATTATGAAAGGTGATTAATTTCTCTTGATAAGAACTTCATAATTAGTTTCTACTAAGCATTCATTTTAATAAGTACAAGATAGTTTAATTTTGATATCACTTTTAAAAATGGCATCTGAATAAGGCATTTTTTGATGTGAATGGGTTAAAAGGGCAGATGTTCAATCATTGATTTTCATGGATATTGTAAAAAACTAGTTTTTAATTGTTCAAGAGGATAGGAAATGTATTTCTACCTCTTATTATTTGTAACTTTGCAGCGCTTAAAAAACTAAGAATTCATGAAACAGGAAACGATGGTTGCAAACGACTTCCAAATTGCTGAAACACTAAAACAATTGGGTATTCAGGAAATAAATAACGGTGCTTGTACAGGCACAAAATGGCTCAACACATCAGGTGATATCATTGAATCTTATTCGCCAGCAGACGGAGCACTGATTGCTAAAATTCAGCAGGCAACAGCCGATGATTATGAAAAAATTATTCTCACCTCACAAGAAGCATTTAAAACATGGAGAATGGTTCCAGCTCCTAAACGAGGCGAAATTGTTCGTCAGATTGGTGATGCATTACGCGCAAATAAAGAACCGCTCGGAAGATTAGTGTCGTATGAGATGGGGAAAATTTATCAAGAAGGATTAGGTGAGGTTCAAGAGATGATCGATATCTGCGATTTTGCAGTTGGTCTTTCTCGTCAACTATACGGATTAACAATGGCAAGTGAACGTGTTCGTCACCGTATGTTTGAACAATGGCATCCAATGGGAATCGTTGGGGTGATTTCAGCATTCAATTTTCCAGTGGCAGTTTGGAGTTGGAATGCGATGTTAGCAATGGTGTGTGGAGATGTTGTTGTATGGAAACCAAGTTCAAAAGTGATGTTGTGTTCCATCGCTGTTCATCATATTATTCAAGATGTGTTGAAGAAAAATGAAGTGCCTGAAGGTGTTGTAAATCTTGTTGCAGGTGGTTCTAAATATGTTGGGGATAATTTCCTTGCTGATAAACGTGTTCCATTAATTTCTGCAACTGGTTCAACTAGAGTGGGTCGTCGTGTAGGAAAAATTGTTGGCGAACGATTAGGGAAAGCTTTATTGGAATTAGGAGGTAATAATGCAATTATCATCAGCGAAAAAGCAGATCTTGATATGGCATTGCGTGCAACATTATTTGGCGCAGCAGGAACAGCAGGACAACGCTGTACTACAACTCGCAGATTGATAATTCATGAAAGTATTTATACTGGCTTTGTGGAGAAATTAAAAACTGCATACACACATATTCGCATTGGACATCCGTTAGCTGCAAAAACATTAGTTGGTCCTTTAATCGATACAAATGCAGTGAATGACTTTACGAATGCAATAGAAAAAGCAAAACAAGAAGGTGGTAAAGTTGTTTTTGGTGGTGAAGTATTAAGTGGCGATGGATACGAATCAGGATGTTATGTTGTTCCTTGTTTGATCGAAGCTAAAAATAGTTTTCATATCGTTCAAGAAGAAACATTTGCACCAATTTTATATTTGATGAAATATAAAACTATTGATGAAGCAATTGCAATGCAAAATGATGTTCCTCAAGGATTGTCATCGTCTATTTTTACCAGAGATATGTTGGAAGCAGAAGCTTTCTTATGTCCTGAAGGTTCAGATTGCGGAATCGCAAACATTAATATCGGAACATCAGGTGCAGAAATTGGTGGGGCATTCGGTGGAGAGAAAGAAACCGGCGGAGGAAGAGAATCAGGATCTGATAGCTGGAAAATTTATATGCGTCGCCAAACCAATACTGTAAATTATTCAACAGAACTTCCATTGGCACAAGGAATAAAATTTGATTTCTAAAAACGTTATGCATTAAATGAAAGCTGATCATGGATTTATTTCCATGATCAGCTTTTTGTTATATTTAAATTTAATTTCGGCGTAAACAAGTTTAGAAAAAAATTGTTACCTCCCTATAAAATTGTTCTAATAAAAATGTCATTTATTAAATGAAAGCACGTAATTTATTCTTAATAATAATAATTTTTTCTTTTTCTAATCAATCTTCAAACGCGCAAAAGTTAAAGCCGGGATTTGATAAACAGGAGTATATCGAGATGTTAAAAATTACAACCTATCAAGTAAATAGGGAAAAATATAAACACAATATTCCATATCCTGAAAATTTTAAAATGGTATATCGCTCTCCTACGATGGGGCTTGATAATCGTTGGGACTTATGGATTAATGATGACTCCATTGCTGTGATTAGTATAAGGGGAACAAATGGAAATGCATTAAGTTGGCTAGCAAATTTTTATTCGGCAATGGTTCCCGCTCAAGGAGAATTAATATTAAATGATAGCTTGAAATTCAACTATCATGTTGCAGATAATCCTAAAGCGACAGTTCACGTTGGTTGGCTCGTAGCAACAGGATTTCTCGCAAACGACATCATTCCTAAAATTGATTCTTGCTATAAAAAAGGAATTAAAAATTATATTTTATTAGGACATAGCCAAGGTGGTGGAATTGATTATTTATTAACCGCTCACTTGTATGATTTGATAAAAAGAAATATCCTTCCTAATGATATTCGATTAAAAACATACTGCAGTGCAGCACCTAAACCTGGTAACCTATACTTTGCTTATGATTATGAAAGTACAACAGCAGGTGGATGGGCTTTCAATATTGTAAGTACTGCTGATTGGGTTCCTGAAACGCCAATGTCGATTCAGATCGTTTCTGATATTAATAATACCAATCCTTTTACTGATGCAAAAAAACTTTTCAAGCGACAAAAATTCCCAATCAATTTAGTTCTAAAACATGTTTACAATAAACTAAATCGACCATCGCAAAAAGCACATCGACAATATGAAAAATATTTAGGAAGTAAAGCATTCAAATTTGTTCACAAAACATTACCACAATTTGTTGAGCCATTATATGCAAATACAACAAATTATACACGCGCAGGAAACTTCATAATCCTTAAAGCCGACGATGCCTATTATAAACTTTTCCCTGATAGTAAAGAGAATATCTTTGTTCATCATTTTATAGAACCATACCTCTATCTTACTGAGAGGCTTCCTTAAATTATTGATTACTAGTACCCCCAATTAAATTAATAGTTAATATTAATTATCGAAATCCATATTATTGAGTTCCAATTAAGAGATCTATAAAATGGAGTACTCGTATTTAATACCAATTGCAAATATATTTTAGTCCAAAGATGCGATGTAATTTTTTTATCAAGACGATTTAAAAAATCGTTGCATAGCCTTTGCCTACGGAACTATTTTTTTAAGAAGTATTGATGAAAAAGGACAAGTAGATTGGA